>DASYKL010000455.1:0-3613 GCA_035995405.1 Chloroflexota bacterium | reverse complement strand
CAGACCGATCCGCTTTTGCTGACGATCCGCATCGCCCGACTCCACAAAGCCAGCCGCGGCCTTCGACGTGCTCTCAACAACACCGCTATCGCCGCAAAGGCGCTGGTCCAAGATGATTGCGCCAGGGAAGCCGGCGCTAGTCGCTCCCCGTGTACACCGTGCCTTCTTCGACGAAACACAGGGGATTTCCCCAGGGATCCTCGGCATAGAACGATCTCTCACCCCAGGGGCGCACGACGATCCCGCCTCCGGGTGCATCGTGAACGTCCTCGCGCGACAGACAGTTCAGCGCCCTGGCACGTTCGAATGCTGGTTCTAGATTCTGGAGAGTAAAGTACAGAGACTTTGCCGCTGGGTACGGCTGGCGTATCGACGACACGTCCAGCACTTGGAGGGTAACTGGGCCACACTCGAAGTAGCAGCGCCGCCCCGGCTGAAGCCGCCCCTGGACTCCAAGCAGCGTGGTGTAGAACACAGTCGCGGCGTCGAGATCACCGACCTCGACGTTGAGACGGAAGAATTGCGGTATGTCTTCACTCGATTCGCGCTTCGCCGCGACTCCTGTTGGATTTCTGGGTACGGACATTCTGGTCTTCTCCTGTGGTCTGTCTCACTGTGTCTTGAAAGTGCGCCAGCCAATCACTCACCAGCGCCAATCGCTTTCGCTCGATGCGATAGATGCGCATCCTGCCTTGTCGCTGGTGCGTGAGCAGACCAGCGGCCTCGAGAACCTGAAGGTGGCGGGTCGTGGTCTGCCAGGCGTGCGCAAACATGGCCGCGATCTCTCCAGCCGTCATTGCGCCCCCATTGAAATAGACCGCCAGCAGAATGCGACGCCGAGCTGGGTGGGCCAGCGCCCCAAACACTGCCTCATACGCGTCTGGCCGCCCCCTCGAAGTCGGCAGAGAGGCAGCACTACTGTCCGAGGATGGTTTCAGTTCGAGATGCCGGCCAATGCGGTTGGATGTCTCGGCTGGTAGAGACCGACTTCGCCTCCGCCAGGCAGACGAATTTTTGTAATTGAACCCCAGCGGGCTTCCTGGACGTCTGTGGTCTGGACACCCCTGGCGGCGAGTGCGGCGATCTCGGCTTTCACATCCTGACACATAAAAAAGAGCTCGTGCCGGTCACTGTCTTCGGCGGGATGCACCGCCAGCTCTGCCGGAGGCAGCGCGAAGATCAGCCAACCATGGCCCGCGTCGACGGATGCAAATCCGAGGACGTCGCGGAAGAAGGCACGATCAGCCGCCTCATCGTGGCTGTAGACGACGACATGTGCACCAAAGATCATGGAGTCTGCCTTTCCTGGTCAGCAGTTCGACCTGGGGCCGGCCTGGGGATCAATATTCAGCTATTTTGCTGAATATTGTCAACACCTGCTATCTAGCTCACTCACTGATCGATCGCCGAGCGCGACACGCATCAGGCGCGCTACTCGACGGCCAGTGTTACCATCACGGGCGACCCGCCCCGATACATAGTTCTGACCACGACGGGCCTCGGAAAAGAGCCTACGCTGGCGCGGGTGAAGGGGAGCGTCGTGCATCAAATCGGCGCCGACAAGAGTCGACACCTGCAATCTGTATGACGCGTTGGCGGCGGAGGCAGGTTATCGTCGGCCTGGCAGCTTCAGGTGTGGCATGTGGCGGTCTGGCCATTGGCGGCCTGGCCTCGGCGACCCGTCAGCCAGACAGGCTGCCACGTATCGGCTATCTCGGCTCCGACTCGAAGCCTGGTCTCGACCGCCTCGCGGCCCTGCTGCAAGGACTGCGGGATCTGGGCTACGTCGATGGCCAGACAATCGCTATCGAGCGGGGGCTCAGCCAGGATCAAACCGGTGCAACTTTCGTCGACATGGCCGCGAAATTGCTTGGCGGCGGTGTGCAAGTCATCGTCACCTCGAGCACGCCGGCATTGGTCGCCGCGGCCCAGGCGACGCAAAGTGTTCCCATCGTGGCCGCAGGCCCGAACCGCAGGCTCATTGATATCGGGCTGGTCAGCAGCCTCGCGCGGCCCGGCGGAAATGTCACCGGTGTCGACAATGATCCACGCCTGGATGCCAAGGGTGTCGAGCTCTTGCACGAGACGATTCCTGGCACAGTTCGCATCGGCTATCTGCGAAACCCCGCGACGCTGGGCGCGACCGAACAGTTGACACGTGCGCAGGAAGCCGCGCGCCTGCTCGGGCTCGAGCTGTTCGACCTGCAGGTCAGTGCACCAGACGATATCGACGCCGCATTTGACCGGGCTGACGCACTGCACATCGGTGGGCTGATCGTGTCGACGGATTTCCTGTTCGGAGATCCGTCGGGTTGGCGCGTGCTCAGCCTGGCGCTGAAACACCAGCTGCCCGCGATCTACACGCAGACGGCCGGGTATGTGGATCAGGGTGGATTGATGGCCTATGCAGCAGACTACTCCGCGTTTCACCGGCGCGCCGCGACGTTCGTCGACAAACTTCTGCGCGGAGCCAATCCAGCGGAACTGCCGGTCGAGCAGGCGATGACTATCGATTTCGCGATCAATCTCAAATCTGCGCAGGCGCTGGGCCTCACTATCCCTGAGCATGTGCTTCTCCAGGCATCTGCACTGTTGTAGTGAGCCATCAGCCGCTATTCCGCAAGTACGTGGTTGTGTTCGTCGTGCTGGTAAGCGGTGCGCTCACCACGAGTGGTCTCCTGCAGGCTTTTTTCGCGTACCAGGAGAACCAGGCAGCCCTCGGCGCTCTTCAGCACGAAAAAGCGGCTAGCGCGGCAGGACGCATCGCCGAGTTTATTGACGAAGTGGAGCGACTCGTCGCTGGCGCCCTGTCGGCACCGACCACTCCAGATGGTGTCCGCCCCGAGCAACGCCGCAACGACTTCCTGCGCCTGATCCGCCAGGTGCCCTCCATTATGGAGGTGAGTTACCTCGATCACGACGGCCGCGAGCAAGTGCGCATCTCACGACTGGATCTCAATGTCATTGGCAGCCAGACGGATCGCGCGCATGACGATGTGTTCGTCTCGGCCAGGCAGGGCGCGACCTACTACGGACCGGTCTACTTTCAGAACGCGTCCGAGCCATACATGATCCTTGGTGTGCCCGAGCGCGGCTCCGGCGGTGGTGTCATCGTGGCGGAAGTCAACCTGAAGTTCATCTGGGACGTGGTCGCACAGATCAGGGTCGGCCAGGCCGGATTTGCCTACGTTGTGGACAATGCTGGCCAGCTTGTTGCGCACCCGGATATCAGCCTCGTGCTGCGCCGAGCCGATCTGTCGGCCCTACCCCAGGTGCAGGTTCTGGACAGCGCACCGCCGGCAGTTGGTGGAGGGGCGTCGATTGGGCGCGACCTGCAGGCTCGCGCGGTGCTTACGGCGCGCGAGCCGATCAGGTCACTCGGCTGGTGGGTTTTCGTCGAGCAACCGCTCGAAGAGGCATTTGCACCCCTCGCTGCATCGCTGGTGCGAACCGCCATCCTGCTGATCGTCGGGCTCGGATTGTCTGTCCTGGCAAGCCTCGTTCTGGCGCGCCGCATGGTAACCCCGATCCGGGCCCTGCAGGCGGGCGCGGCCCGGGTGGGTGCCGGTGGCCTGGACCAGCGCATCGACGTCCACACCGGCGATGAGCTCGA
>DASYKL010000454.1:0-5298 GCA_035995405.1 Chloroflexota bacterium | reverse complement strand
TTGTACCCGCTGAAAGTACGCTCGATGCGGCAAGAGGAGCGCGAGCGGCGGGTGGCTCAAGCGGCGGAGCTGCTGCGCATCTCCCACTTGCTGGAGCGCAAACCGCGGCAGTTGTCCGGTGGCGAACAACAGCGTGTAGCGCTCGGTCGAGCGATCGTTCGCGAGCCGCGTGTGTTTCTGATGGATGAGCCGCTCAGCAACCTGGACGCGAAGCTCCGGGTCCATACTCGTGCGGAGCTGAAGGCGTTGCAGCAACAACTCGCCACGACGACAGTCTTTGTCACCCATGACCAGGCCGAAGCGATGACCATGGCCGACCGCATCGCGGTAATGAACTTCGGCGCTCTGCAACAGGTTGGTACACCAGACGACGTCTACGATCGACCCGCAAATCTGTTTGTCGCACAATTTATGGGCAGTCCACCGATGAATACGCTGGCCGTACAACGAGACGGCGCCGACCTGGTGGCGGAGGGCGGTTGGCGCTTCCGCTTGCCGCCCGGCATCACACCGACCGACGATGAATTGACCGTCGGTGTTCGGCCAGAGGACCTTGCCCTGCACCTGGAGCCTACTGATGGCGGGCAGCCAGCGACGGTCTTCGTGTCAGAGCCATTGGGCAACGAAGTTATCGTCAACGTCACAGTCGGACAGGACCTGCTGAAGGTCCGCACTGCGCCGAGTGTCCGTCCGGCGCGTGGTGACACCGTGTATCTGACAGCCGATCCTGCGCGGTTGCATGTGTTTGGTGGGGATGGTCGACGGCTCAATGGTTGACGCGCGCGGCGCGACGCTGCGCGGCACTTTCGACCGGTCGCATGAGAAACGCTACACGCACCTGCCATTCCAGATGCCGCCTGGCGTTCGGGCGTTGCATGTGCGGTACGACTACTCCGATCGTATTCCGTCGGATCCGCTGCTGAGCGGCGGCAATACGCTGGATATCGGATTGTTCGACCCGCGGGGCATTGAGCCGTCGAGCATTGGGTTTCGAGGCTGGAGTGGCTCGAACAAACTCGAGTTCTCGGTCACGGAAAGGTGGGCGACGCCACCGTATTTGAGCGGTCCGCTCACGCCGGGAACGTGGCACGTCTTGCTTGGGCCGTACAAGGTGGGGCCGCGTGGGTGCGACTACGAGGTGCAGATCACGTTCGGCGCTGATGCTGATGAGCCGCCGGCCGCACTCGCGCGGGAGCACACCGTTAGCGCTACACCGCCGCGGCTGAGCGCGGCTGCGGAGCCAGGTTGGCTGCGCGGCGATCTGCACTGTCACACGCTGCATTCCGATGGTGACGCCTGGCCGGTCGAAATGCTGCAACGAGCCGTCGAACGGGGCCTCGAGTTTCTCGGTGTGACCGACCACAACCAGGTCGGTCATCAGGCCGATTACGCGTCTGTTTCTGGAGTGCATCTGCCGATCGTGCTGCCTGGCGTCGAGGTCACGACGTACGGCGGGCACTGGAATGCGTGGGGCACCGATCGCTGGTGGGAATTCCGCGCGCCAGAGGCGGCAGCGGTTAGCCGAGCCATGCAAGCTGCCGCGGCGAGTGGAGCACTGGTCTCCGTCAATCATCCGAAGCCGTTTGGTCCGCCGTGGGAGTACGGCCCCGTTCTGGGCTATCAGGCGGTGGAGGTCTGGAATGGTGATTGGGAGCGGCTCAATCACACTGCGCTCACCTGGTGGGAGGAGCAGCTGCGCCAGGGGCGGCGGCTGGTGGCGTTAGGCGGCAGCGACACGCATCATCTGCGTTCAGACGACCCTGACGTACGACACGCGCGCGATCTGGGGGTGCCGACGACGTGGGCGCACGTTGGGCCTGAGCGCAGTGCTGACGGGGTGTTGGCGGCGTTGCGGGCTGGCCGCGTGTTTGTCTCTCGCTCGCCCGATGGGCCGCAGGTCTATCTCTCACGTGTGGACAACGGGGTGCGGTTACACGTCGTTGGTGCGCGCGGCATGGCAGCGCTGTGGCTTACTGCCGCGGGTGTGGTCCACGCGGCGGCTGTCGATCGCGATGACTGGTCGGAGACGGTCCGCGTCGGCGCGACTGGCGGGTATGTACGGGCGCAGGTGATGGACGAGGCTGGCCAGGTCTTAGCATTGACCAATCCGCTGTGGTGAGGGTGGCGGTAGCGGCTATCGTTGCGGGGTGACCCAATCTGAAATCAGGACGTTCGCGATGATGTATCAGTACGTGCCGGACATGGCCGAGCGCCGTGGTCCGTACCGTGAGGCGCACCGAGCCCGGTTACGCCAGGCCAATGCTGATGGTTTCCTGGTGGTCGGCGGCTCGTACGATCATCCCGCCGATGCGGCGCTGCTCATCGTTCGCGCCACAGACATGGCGGCGGTTTACGCCTGGGCGGGACAGGACCCCTATCACCAGGGTGGACTGATTACGAGTGTGAGCGTACGAGAGTTCAACCTGGCCTTCGGCGGGCCTGTCGATCGCTAGAAGCCGATGGCTGCGCCGTCAGCGCGAGGATCGCTGCCGGCGACGTAGTTGCCATCTTTGAGCCGCCAGATGATCTGGCCGCGGCCGTAGTTCCCTAACGCTGGGTCGACCTCCACCGTGTGGCCTCTTTGGCGGAGGCCGTCGATGATCGCGGCATCAGTCTGCGGCTCGATCTTGATCGTCGTGCCGTGATCGAACCGCCAGCGCGGCGCATCGAGACTGGCTTGCGGGTTCAGGTCATAATCCAGCGTATTCACGATCATCTGCACATGGCCTTGCGCTTGCATGAACGCACCCATCACGCCGAACGGGCCGATGGGTATCCCGTCGCGGGTCAGAAAGCCGGGGATGATCGTGTGGAACGGGCGTTTGCCTGGCGCTAGCTCGTTGGGGTGACCTTCCTCCAGCGTGAAGCCGTAGCCGCGGTTGTGCAGTGCGACGCCGGTTCCGGGCGGGACGATGCCTGAGCCGAAGCCGTTGTAGTTGGACTGGATGAAGCTGACCATCATCCCATCGCCGTCGGCCGCACACAGATAGACGGTGCCTCCTCGGCGCGGCGCCCCAGCGACGGCGTTGCTGGCGCCCTCGCCGATCAACTTGCGCCGCTCGGCGGCATACGCCGGATCGAGCAAGCCAGCCACCGGCACTTCACTCATTGCCGGGTCGGCCACGTACCGCCGTGCGTCGGCGAACGCCAGCTTCAGGGATTCGATCTGGAGGTGATACGCCTCGGCGGTGTCGCGCGGATGCGAGCGAAGTGGCAGCTCAGAGAGGATGTTCAGCCCGAGCAGCGTGGCGATGCCCCAGCCATTCGGCGGCAGCTCCCAGACGTCGTGGCCGCGATACGTGGTGTGGATTGGGTCGACCCACTCGCTGTGGTGCGCCGCCAGATCACTGCCGCGCAGGAGTCCACCAGTCGCCCGGGCAAAGCGATCGATCGCCTCAGCGGTATCGCCGTCGTAAAAATCGCTCGCGTTCGACGCGGCAATGCGACGCAGTGTGGCGGCATGGTCGGGACTGCGCCACGTTTCGCCGGCGCGTGGCGCGTGTCCGCCAGGTGCGAACACGTCGAACCAGGGGCTGAAGAGGGGGTCATTGCGGAACGGGGCGACGGTCTGCGCGGCGGCGGACTGCCAGCCAGCGGCGGTGATCGGCGAAACCGGAAAGCCCTGTTCGGCATACCAGATCGCGGGCTCGAACACGGTGGCGAACGGCAGGCGTCCAAAGCGACCATGCAGATCGGCCCACATCCGCGGCGTGCCAGGGACGGTCACGGGGTGCCAGCCGCGCTGCGGCATCGCCGTGTGTCCCACGGCGCGCAGCGCATCGGCGGACGAGCTGGCCGGCGCCCGCCCGGACCCATTCAAGCCGTGCAGCTGTTGGCCGTCTGAAACGATGGCAAACGCGTCACTGCCGATGCCGTTGGACGTCGGCTCGACCACCGACAGGGTTATCGCCGTAGCCAGGATCGCATCAACCGCGTTGCCACCACGTTGCAGCATGGACAGTCCAGCTTGAGCTGCCAGCGGCTGACTGGTCGCCACCATGCCGTGACTGGCCATCACCGGCATGCGCCCGGCTGGATACGGGTTCTTCGCGAAGTCCATGGCTAGTTGTACCCGCTGCGAGCCGGTGCAGGCACCGCCAGGCTCGGCGCGTTGCCAGTGAGCAGGTCCTGCATCGCCTTGCCCTGGCTGGTGAACCAGTCGTTCAAAATGCGGACGTCCCAGCCGACGCAGAAATGGCGTACGCCCATATCGAGATACTGCTGCGCACCGCTCGGGTCGCGAATTTCCGCCCGTGCTGGAATACCGCGTTTGTGGGCAACCTCGACCATGTAGCGCTCGGCTTCACGTACTTTTTCGTGATTGCCCTGGCCTGGCAAGCCAATGCTCATGGCGTAATCCGACGGACCGAACTGGACCATGTCGATCCCTTCGACATCCAGAATGGCTTCCAGGTTCTGGATAGCTTGTTGTTTCTCGATCATCAACACGATGACGCATTCGGCCAAAGTGTCTACCCACTCTGGTGATCCGCCATGCAAGATGGTACGCACGTCCCGTCGCATGCCAACACCATGCAGGCCGCCGTGGTCCGGATGTTCAGCGCGCACCGAACGAACACACTGGCGCGCTTCGTCAGGCGTGCGGATGTCGGCAAACAACAGATTCTGAATACCCGCACCAATTGCCCGCATGGCGAGGTGGCCGCGTGTGTCCTGCTCGATTTTGACCATACCCGTGAAATCGGGAAACAGCTCGATCGCTCGACCGAGATTGTCCAGGTCGTACATGGTCCATGGTGTGTATTCCGCGACGAACTCGATGTAGTCCCACACGCCGGTCTGGCCGACGATCTCGGTGATGGTCGGCCACGAGCTGAGCAGATGGGTGCCTTGGCTGGGTTTCCCGGCGCGGAGCAATTCGCGTAGACGGTTTTTGCGTAGGGTCATCGGGCTTCCATCCTTATCTGGTTTGGCTCAACGTGACTTGGCGAAAGGGTCGTGGCCGGGCCTCTCAGGGCCAGCCCAGGACGAAGACGCTGAGTGTCTCGCGCGCGGGTAAGTTGGTTGACTGTTCACCCTCGGTTACGTCTGTTACGTCGCTGGCCGAGGGAGAAGCAGGCTCGAGTGCCTGACGCAAGATGGCGACGAAGTTTTCCATGTCGAGTGGCTTGGGCATCAACGCGACCAGATCCAGGTCGTTGTTTTCGGCATCGAGCAGCCAGGCGCGCGCGGAGACGAGGACCAGTGGTGCGAGGGCGGCGAGGGCATTGATTTCCGAGCGCTCGACGTCGGAGAGGTGCAGATGGCTGGTGCCCCAGAAGTCGGCGATGACCAGGC
>DASYKL010000453.1:0-4934 GCA_035995405.1 Chloroflexota bacterium | reverse complement strand
TTCGCGGCGCGCTTCCGGACGCTGCAGGCGGCCGTCGACAATCCGACGCGCGACGATGAACAGGTTCGCCGAATCTATCGCCGCGCGTCGGTTGGCTAGCCAGCTCGGGCTAAGCCAGCCAGGCTTCGGGCTCCTGGCTCGGCGAGGCGAACGCACCGCCAATGCCGAGGGCGATCACCGATAGCAGCGACAGCACTGGGGCGCCATCGGCGCCGATGAGCCGCAGTGCCAGACTCGCCGTGCCAGCCAGTGCAGCGGCGGCCACCCAGCTGGCGCGCGGGAAGCGGACCCACGTCAGCAGCAATGCGGCGCTCGCGGCACTTATGGCCACGACGCCCAGCAGTGGCACGAGCGCGCCGGGCAACACCATCGACAACAAGTCGATTGTGGGCGCGGCCAACGTCAAGAACAGCACGGCCGGCGCTACGACGGCGGTGTGCGACGGTGTGTGTGCTCGGGTACGTGGAAGTGCTGAAACAGCCATAGGGTCGCCACTCGAAGCAATGCAGGAGCCATGCCATCACAACGGCGTATCGAGATCATCAGCCGTTGCGGCAAGCCCGAAGAGATAAACGCCGGCTCGGGTGTGGTTATTGCTTACCGATCGCCAAGTGTGCCGGCTAAGACTCCGTGAAGCAGGCCATTGCTCGCCAGAACCTGGTTGGCGTCGATGCTGAACGGTGAGCCGTCGGTCGCTGACAGCGTGCCGCCCGCTTCGCTGACCAGGACGACGCCAGCAGCCAGGTCCCACGGCTGGACCGCGTGCTCCCAGTAGCCGTCGAGCCGCCCGCAGGCGACATAACACATGTCCAGGGCGGCGCTGCCTGCACGGCGTACTGCCTGGCTGCGCAGGCTGACGACCTCGAAGCTTTTCAGCGCTCGCGGGAACTCGGCGCGAGCGTACGGAAAGCCAGTTGCCAGCAGTGCTTGAGACAGTTCGTCCACCGCCGAAACGCGGATCGGACGGCCATTCAGCGTTGCGCCGCCGCCAGCTTCGGCCACGAACAGCTCGTCCAACAGCGGCGCGTAGACGACACCGAGCGTCAGCTGACCGTCGACTTCGAGGCCAATGGACACGCAGAAAAACGGAAAGCCATGAGCGTAATTGGTGGTGCCGTCGAGCGGATCGACGATCCAGCGAAAGCGCGGGTCGCCTGCGCGGGCACCACTTTCTTCGGCCAGAATGCTGTGCGTCGGGAACGCGGCGTGCAGAATCTGGGTTATCTCGCGCTCGCTCTGCACGTCAACGTCGGTGACGATGTCGACCGCGCTCTTGTGGCGGATCTCGCCGATCGAGTCAATCCGCGTGCGCTGCACCTGGCCGGCCGCGAGGGCGGCCTCGATGCCGACTTCTCGAGCCCCGCGCACTCCTAGCGGAAGCGCGCGGCCGCGGGTGGGGCGACGTTCTCCGGCGGCCGCAGCACGATGGCGCCTTTATCACAGGCCGCTTCGCACAGGTAACACGAGACGCACGTCTTGGGATTGGTCAGACTGGCGACCGCGATCCACGGTTTGTCTTCGTTGATCATGCTCAGGCACTCGAAGGGGCAGATATCCACGCAGTAGCGACAGCCGCTGCAGATCTCTTCCTCGACCACCGGCCTGGCCCACTCGGTGCGGCGGACCTTTTCCGCCGTGCTGCCGAAGGTATCGAAGATCGCATCGTAGGGGCAGGCGCGACCGCACGCGCCGCAGTCGATGCAGATCTTGGGATCGATGAAATAGAACTCCTTCTTGACCCCATTGATCGCGGTCACCGGGCAGACCGTTTCGCAGGCGGTGCAGCCTACGCACTTATCGTTGATGAAATAGGCCATCGGAAGTTCGCCGCAGTTTAGCATTCAACGCGGCAAGCCCCTTCCCAATGCCCCTTGGTGCCCATGTTTCGACCGCCGGCGGTCTCTCCACATGCGTTGGCCGTGCGCAAGCGCTCGGCGCCGAGTGCATGCAGATTTTTCTCAGTCCGCCACAGCGCTGGCAGGAGCCCAAGCACACTGCTGAGCAGGTCGATGAGTTCAAACGGTTGCTCGGCGAGACGGTCATCGGGCCGAACTACGCCCATGCCAACTACCTGATCAACCTGGCGTCAGGTGACCCGGCGATCCACCAGCGGTCGATCGATAACCTGGCGGCAAACGCCGACTGGGTCGCGCGGGTCGGTCTGGCCGGCATCGTGGTCCACGTCGGATCGGGCCGCGGCCAGTCCATCGCCGACGCCGAAGTACAGGTCGCGTCGGCGCTGCGGCAGGTGCTCGCTAAGGGCACCACCAGCATGATCCTGCTGGAGAACTCGGCCGGCTCGGGCGAGCTGCTCGGCTCGCGCTTCCAACAGATCGGCGAGTTATTCGAGCGGCTCGATCGTGATCCGCGGCTGGGCCTGTGCGTGGATACGGCCCACACGTTCGCCTCGGGCTATGACTTGCGCCAGGACGACGGCATCCAGCGGACGGTCGACGAAATCGGGCAGTACATCGGCCTTGACCGCTTACGGCTGATCCACGCCAACGACTCCAAGGTCGGACTGAACAGCGCGGTCGATCGTCACGAGAATATCGGCCAGGGTTTGCTCGGCGCGGACGCATTTGTGCGGCTACTCGGGCATGCCGCCTTGCGCGACGCGCCGTGGGTTCTCGAGGTGCCGGGCTACGACAACAAAGGTCCGGATCTGCGCAACCTGGACGAGCTGAAGCGACTAGCCGGTCGCTAGGGCCTGTTCGAGATCGGCGACCAGGTCGTCGCCATCTTCGATGCCCACCGACAGGCGGATCAAGCCATCGTCGATGCCGATCTCGGCCCGACGTTCGGCGGGCACGCTGGCGTGGGTCATCAGGGCCGGCAATTCGATCAGGCTTTCGACCCCGCCGAGACTCTCCGCGAGCGTAAACAGCCTGGTGCGGCGAGCCACCTCACGCGCGGCGTCGACCCCGCCGACGACTTCAAACGACAGCATGCCGCCGAAGCCGCCCGTCATCTGCCGCCGCGCGAGGTCATGCTGCGGATGCTTTTCCAGGCCGGGGTAGTAGACCGTTTTCACTCTGGGGTGGCGATCGAGATAGCAGGCCACCTGCATGGCATTGGCCGAGTGCTGCCGCATGCGGACGGCCAACGTCTTGAGGCCGCGCAGGACCAACCAGCTGTCGAATGGCCCGGGCACGCCACCCACCGCGTTCTGGAGGAACTTCAGTTGTTCGAACAGCCCGTCCTGTGACGTCACGAGCGCCCCGCCGACCACATCGGAGTGACCGCCCAGGTATTTTGTGGTGCTGTAATGGACCACGTCGGCGCCTAATTCCAGTGGCCGTTGGCAATACGGACTGGCAAATGTGTTGTCGACGGCGACCAGGATGTCATGTTTGTGGGCGAAGTTGGCGACCTCGGCGATGTCGATCAGCTTCAGTAAAGGATTGGTCGGACTCTCGAGCCAGATGAGCCGCGTCCGCCCTTCGATCGCACTGGTAACGTTTTCTGTGCACGTTGCATCGACAAACGTGAAACGTAAGCCGACGCGTTCGAGCACGCGACGGAACAACCGGAAAGTCCCACCGTACACGTCATCACACACCACGACGTGGTCGCCCGTGTCGAACGCGTGCAGCAACGTATCTTCGGCGGCCATGCCGCTCGCGAATGCGAGGCCATACTTGCCGCCGTCGAGCGATGCCAGACACGCCTCCAGAGCCGAGCGCGTCGGATTCGCAGTCCGCGAGTAGTCGTAGCCTTTGTGCACGCCGACTTCGCTCTGGGCGTACGTGCTGGTCTGATAGATCGGCACGATGACGGCACCTGTCGTCGGATCCGGCTCCTGGCCGACGTGGATCGCCCGTGTGGCGAAGCCGTCCGCGGTCATCGGTGGCTGTGCCGCCGGACGGCGTGCTGGGCCACGAACTCGAGCAGGTCGAGCTTCGTGACCATGCCGACCGGCTGGTCGCGGTCAACCACGACCAGAGCCGTCGCCCCGCCCAGCAACAGGTCGAACGCTTCATCCATATCGGCGTTGCGGGCGATCGTCGGAAAGGGCGGGTCCATCGCTGCCCCGACCGACGAGTCGACCAGGGTGGGGTCGCGATAGACGCGATCGAGCAACGTGCGTTCTTGAATCGAGCCGACCATACGTGTTGATGCCTGGCCATCCTCGCCGTCAGTTTCGACGACCGGTAGTTGACTGATGCCGTACTGCTGCATGGCGTCGATCGCCGCACGAACGGTATCGCGGGCGTGCACGCCGACAAAATCAGGCAGCGCGCCAGGGGTTACTCGTTGGCCGACGACTTCGCCGACCGAATGTGTTGGAAACTGCTCCAGAAAGCCGTTTTCCCGCATCCACTCCTCGTTGTAGATCTTGCTCAAGTAGTTGCGACCTGTATCGGGCAACAAGACCACCACCAGAGCGTTTGGGTCGTCGATTTCTCGCGCGACGCGCATGGCGGCGACCATCGCCGAGCCGGCCGAACCGCCGACCAGGATGCCTTCTTCGCGGGTCAAGCGGCGGGCCATCAGAAAACTCTCTTTGTCGTCGACGACTTCGACGCGATCGACCAGGCCCAAGTCCATGGTGCTCGGCAGAAAGTCTTCGCCGATGCCTTCGACTTTATAGATTTTGGGTGTGAATTTCGGCCCTGCTGAATAGATCGAGCCAACGGGATCCGCGCCGACGAGCTGAATGTTGGGGTTCTGGCGCTTGAGAAAGCGCCCGACGCCAGAGATGGTTCCGCCAGTGCCCATGCCAGCAACGAAATGCGTGATCTGGCCATCGGTCTGACGCCAGATCTCGGGCCCGGTGGTCGCCTCGTGGGCGGCTGGGTTTGCGGGATTGAAGTACTGGTTGGGTTGGTATGCGCCAGTGATCTCGCGGGCCAGGCGATCGGCCACGCTGTAGTAGCTTTGCGGGCTTTCGCGTGGCACAGCGGTCGGACAGACGACGACTTCGGCACCGT
>DASYKL010000452.1:0-6402 GCA_035995405.1 Chloroflexota bacterium | reverse complement strand
GGAGCTCGTGCGCTGGTCGCAGGCCGAAGATCTGTCGGCATACGAAGCGCTGGTACGAATTGCCAACCTGCGCCACGACGACATGACCGATCCGTTAGCCGCTCAGGCACCCTTCAACCTGCGCGCACGTGAGCTGCTCGGCGCGTTCGGTGACATCATCGAGCCAGTTCGCCAGGACCTCGCGGAGAAGAGCGTGCTGGACGTGCTCGACCAGATTCTCGACCGCAGCGGGTATGCCCGCCACATGCAGGCCGACGATACGGAAGAGGGTCAGGAGCGGTGGGCTAACGTCCAGGAGCTGCGCAACAAGGCGCAGAACTATGACGAGCTTGCCCCGGAGAACGCGCTGGCGGCCTTCCTGGAGGATGTGTCGCTGGTCCAGGACGTCGATCAGCTCGACGAAAACGGCGCTCTCAGTGACGCGGTGACATTGATCACGCTGCACGCGGCCAAAGGCCTGGAGTTCCCGTACGTGTTCCTGGTCGGTATCGAGGAAGGCATCTTGCCGCACCAGCGCTCCGTCGATGACCCGAAACAGCTGGAGGAAGAGCGCCGCCTGTTCTACGTCGGCATCACGAGAGCCATGCGCGGTCTGTACCTGGTGCGGGCGTTCCGTCGGACGACCTATGGCTCGGCCTCGGCCAATACGCCATCACGATTTTTGCTCGACGTGCCCGCGTCACTGGCGCTCGTCACGCATGCGCCTGGTGCCGGGCGGAGCGGTGGCGGCACCAGTGCCTGGTCATCGCCACGTGAAGAGCGACCGGGGGTCACCCGCCAACAAGCCCGCGAGCTTGCCGCGCGCAGGTTCACGCCCCTTTTGCCTGAGGTCCGGTCGGCCGAACGGCAGCGGCCCGTGCGGGCGTCGGAAGAGCCCACCTACAAGAGCGGCGACCGCGTGCAACACCCGACGTTTGGCATCGGCATTGTGGTCGCAGTGCGCGCCGATGCGAGCAGTGAGGTGATCGACGTCAACTTCGCGGGCGGCATCGGGGTTAAGAAACTTGACACAGCCTTTGCACCTTTGACTCGCGGCTAGTCGATTTCAAGAGGTTTCGTGGCACGCCAGGTGCACCCGTAACCACCACGCCAGCCTTGGGGGAGACTTAGGAGGAACGAGTGCGGAAACGTACGCTGGGAGTGGCGCTGTCGGTGGCGCTGAGCGCCCTGCTGCTGAGCAGCTCGATGCTGTTTGCGGAGGGTTTGCCTCGCACGGTCAACGGTAAACACGTCATGTGGGGCATGGGCCAGGGCTATCCGTCGACCGATCAGGTGTCGGCCAACAATCTCGTTTATCACAGCGGCCCAGTGGAGACGGTGCCGGCCGTCTACATCGTGTATTGGGGGACCGAGTGGCAGACCGGCTTCTCGATCACGCACGGCTCGTTCACGTACACCAGCGCAGCCATTCAGAACTATATCGATACGTTCTTCACCAATGTCGGTGGCAGCCCGTGGGCGGGCGTACAGACGCAGTACTGCCAGGGGATCGGCGTCGGCTTTTCGTGTACCGGTCAGGTTGGCGCGCAGTCTATTCAGAACCCAATGAGCCAATTGAAGGCAACGTGGGTCGATCCGTCGCCGGTGCCGGCCACGATTGTGGCCACCGGATTGGCCAGCAATGCGGTAAGCGATCCGATTCAAGATGAGGCGGCGAAGGCGGCGGCGCACTTCGGTTACGACCCGAACGCGACCTATTTCGTCTTCACCCCACCGAATCATGGCGCGACCGCCTATGGCTCCGTCTACTGCGCCTACCACTCCGAGACGAACCGCTTGACAGGCACTGCAGTCCGCTATGCGTTCATGCCGTTCGTGCCGGAGCAGGGCGCCAACTGTGGTGCGAACATGGTGAACGCCCAGGACGATGCGTTTGGCCACGGGTTCCTCGATGGCTACAGCATCGTGGCCGGCCACGAGTACGCCGAAGCAGTCACTGACCCAGGCAACATCAGCGGCTTCCAGGATGGTTGGAACGACGTCACGTCGAGCGAAAACGGCGACAAGTGCGCCTGGACTGGCCTGCAGAACATCACGATCGGCGGCCAAACCTTCGCCGTCCAACCTATGTGGAGCAACGAAGCCAACGGCGGTCAAGGAGCCTGCGCCGTAACGCGCTAGAGGTCACGCCGCCTGTGGAACGTCAAAGGGAACGCTCAGAACTTGGGGCGTGTCGGCGGCGCTTCGCTGAACTCCACCCGATGGGTGCCGCTCGGGACGATCACGGCTCCCAGCAGTACCTCGCCGGTCCGCTGGTAGGTGACGGGTAGGTAGTCTTTGCCATCCAGGCGAGCGAGTGTTTCGCCGCTCCAGCGAACGGGCAGGCGGACGGCGATCGCCGAAGGACTGTTTGTGCCGTACTGGATGCTTTCACCGCGCTCGCCGCCCTGGTACTCGTAGGCGACGTACGTGTCGGTGGCTGGTTCGTAGACGCGAACGCCGCCGCTCAGGTCATCCAGGCGCGGCGTCAGGCGGACCTCTCGAGCACCCAGTGACACGCCGAACAGTCCTTCCACGACGGACTGGCCCATGACCGCGGCCGCCCCCGCGTATGCCTGGTCGGCGCCGTTGCGGTTCAGCCACGGGCTCTCCCACTCGCGCACGGTGCCAGGGTGCGAGGCCCAGTCGCGCGACACCATGAACAGGTGATCGCGGGCCATGCGCCAGTAGCCGCTCCAGAATTCGGCGGAGATCTGGCGACCGGCCCACCAGTCCCATAAGGCGCCGTTCTGATAAATGCGCGAATCCATCTGTACCTGCACCCAATTGCCGTACGCGGGATACAAGGTGAGTCCAGGTTTCGGCGCGCCAGCGTCGATGCGGGCGCGCTCCAGCGCAGTCCAGATTCGCGGTGCCTTAGCTGGTTCGGCCAGGCCATAAAAGACGGCCGCGGCGTTGCCGATCGTCACCACGTCGTCCTCGTTGAAGTCGTGATGGACGTTGTCTGGGGCGAGGTGGGCGTGAATGCGGTAGTAGCCGCGGTCCGGCCCATCCATCCACAAGGCCAGGTTCGTCGCCGCACGCAGGTCGGCCGCTTCGTTTTCGAAGCGCACGCGGTCAGCGTCACGGTCGGCGGCGGCGTTCAAGCGCGCCAGGCCCACGAGCGCTGCGTAGCCGATTGCCTGGTCGTAGATCGAGACGGTCCACTGGTCACCCGGCCGCATTTGGGATGGGTCACTGTTCGGCTCCCACTTGATGTCGCCCCAGTCGGTCGTGTGGGCGCGTTTGATCAGCCGCGAGTCGGGGTCGCGTCGCTGCTCGAGCACCCAGGCCATCGCCCCGTTCAAGCGCTCGATGAGGCTCTTGCCGCGCAGGTTCTGTTTGAGCCAGGCCGGGTCGGGCTGCGCCGCGTAGGCCTCGACGGCATCGACGATTGTGCTGGTCTCCTCGTCTGAGACGACGGTCGCTTTGTCGACTTTGAAGTCGGGCCCGATCGTGGCCGAGATGGAGCCGTCGGGGTACTGCAGGCGTAGGAACTCTTCGACGGTGCTGCGCATGGCGGCGTTGCCGTAGTAATAGCGGACCATGGGCAGATCGGTGGCCGTGTCGCGGATATAGAGATAGAAGGGTGTCCAGCCAGGCAGTTTTTCGTAGGAGTAGGTCGGCCCGGGAAAGAAGCCGTCAATCGTCTGGCCGTCCGCGCCCGGGTAAGTGACATGGACCCTGCCCAGGATCGATTTGATCGTCGGCTCCATGCTGGCCAGCTCGCCCGCCTGGTCGATATGCCAGCTCACCGTCTTGGCATAGCCCAGGTCCGGCCCATCGGCGGACAGCACCGGCTGGGCGTTGAGCGGCAACACAGCCAGCGCCAACGCTCCGAGTCCCAGCCAGGCTGACTTCGCTGCCCTACTGGCCTGGGCTCGCCGTTGACGCACCGAGGGCCAATTCTAGGCTGACGATCTCGGCGGTTGCTCCAAACGAGACCGGCAGGCTAAAGAGCCTCCACGTGAGGGAGCACGTCGCGGGCGATCGTCTCGATAGGCGTGATCTTCTCCACGCCGTTCAGCGACGCGATGACCGTGTCAAAGCCGAGCGCTCGCAACTCGCCAACAGCGTCGATGATCTCCTGCGGCGACTTGCGAGCTACGTTCCATTGCGTTAAAGCCGTCTTGTCGATGGCCGCATAGTCCCGGCCGGCATCGCCGCAATACTGCTCCAGTTTGTCGAGTTTGCGGCGCAGGTCGGCCGCGGGTAAGCGAGCGAACAGGTTGCACGCGTCCGCGTACTGGGCGACGAGACGGAGCGTCTTACCCTCGCCACCGCCGCCGATCAGGATCGGTGGGTGCGGCGCGCTGAGCGGTGGCGGCGAGTTGATCGGCTCCGCCAGCTGAAAGTGTTTGCCATAAAACGGCTCGCGACTGCCCGACCACAAGTGGTGGGCGATGCGCAACGTCTCTTCCAGTCGTTCGAAGCGCTCTTTGAGCGTTGGAAACGGGACGCCCAGGCCCTTGGACTCGCGTTCGTACCAGCCGGCACCGATGCCGAGATACGCGCGGCCGGCGGACAACACGTCGAGTGCGGTGACCTGTTTGAGCAGGACGCCGGGATGGCGGTAGTGGACGCCAGTGACCAGGGTGCCGAGGCGGGCCCGATCTGTGTGCGCAGCGAGAAAGCCGAGGGTGGTGTAGGCCTCGAGCATCTCCTCGTCGACTTTGCCCATCGAGGCGATCTGGAACAGATGGTCCATCACCCAGATCGATGCGTATCCACCGTTATCGGCCGCGCGGGCGATCTGGGATAAGGTTTGCGCCAACACGGGCGGCCCGCCGGGCCAGTGGAAGCGCGAGATCTGCAGCCCGAGCTTCACCGCGGTGTGACGTGCGCGCGTTCGCCCAGTTTGCGCTCTGTACCGCTCAGCAGGCGTTCGATATTGTCTTTATGAGCGACGACGATGAAGCCGCCCACCAGGATGCCCCATACAGCCCAGGCTGGCTCACCCGTCGTTGCGGCTAGCCAACACAGCAGCGCCCCACCGACCGCCGCACCGACGACGCTCCCGAGCGACACGTAGCGCGTCACAGCGACCAGCACGGCGCCCACCGCGAACGCGATCAGCATCACCATCGGTGCCGCGACGATCGTGGCGCCGAAACCGGTGACCACGCCGCGACCGCCCTTGAACCCGATGAACATCGAATACGAGTGTCCGAGCACAGCAGCGCACGCCGCGATCAGCTCGGCCCACGAATTGTCAGGCGCCACCGCGTAGCGAATGAGCAGCACCGCCAGCACGCCCTTGACGAAGTCGCCGGCAAAGGCGATCGCGGCGGCGCCTTTACCGAGCGTGCGCAGGACGTTCGTCGCGCCCGTACGACCGCTGCCGTGGGCCGTCAAGTCCACGTTGCCGTACACGCGCGCCACGATCATGCCTGTCGGGATCGATCCGAGCAGGTAACCGATGACCGCGGCGATGATTGCTTGCTGCCATGTGATCAGGCCGAAAATCTCCCCCGCACGCCTTCTTCTACATTATAGGTAGGTATGCCTGGGCACCTCGCGATCGTCAACGCTGGGGGCTGGGGTACGGCGTTGGCGGTGCTTCTGGCCAAGAGCGACCGCGACGTGCGGCTGTGGTGTCGACGATCGGAGCTCGCCAGCGAGATCGCGCGGTCGCACGAAAATCGGGTCTATTTGCCCGGCGTAAGCATCCCGCCATCGGTCTACCCAACGGCGTCGATAGCCGAAGCCGTAGACGGAGCCGCGGCGGTGCTGGTCGTGCCAATCTCGCGAGCCATGCGCGACACGGCCCGTCTGATTGCCCCCCACGTCGGCCCGCGAACGCCGATCCTGCATGCCACGAAGGGCCTCGAATACCCGTCGCTGGCGCGACTCTCGGAAGTGGTCGCCTCGGAACTGCAGACAGAGCCGAGCCGCATCGCGGTGCTTTCGGGGCCGACGCACGCCGAGGAAGTCGGCCGCGGCCTGCCCACGGCAGCCGTCGTGGCGTGTGGTGACCCAGGGGTCGCATCGACATTTCAGGATTTGCTCCACGGCCCGACCTTTCGCGTATACACCTCGACCGACCAGGTCGGGGTCGAGCTCTGTGCGGCGCTCAAGAACGTCATCGCCCTGGCCACTGGTGCGTCGGACGGCCTTGGCTTTGGCGACAACACGCGTGCGGCGCTGATTACCCGTTCGTTGGTCGAAATCGGTCGGCTGGTCCAGGCGGCCGGCGGTGACCCGCGGACCGTCGCTGGTCTGGCTGGACTGGGTGACGTCGTGGGAACCTGTACGAGTCAGCACAGCCGCAATCGCTGGGCAGGCGAGCAGATCGGTCGCGGTCGAACGGTCGCCGAGATCGTTGCGAGTACACCACAGGTGATCGAAGGCATCCCCGCGGCGCGAGCGGCCGTGGATCTCGGTGCGCGCTATGGCGTGGACTTGCCGGTCTGCACCCAGGTT
>DASYKL010000451.1:0-9557 GCA_035995405.1 Chloroflexota bacterium | reverse complement strand
GAACCGGGCGCGACATGAGCTACGCGGCGAAGAACAGGTCGGTCACCGGCAAACTGCCTTGAATACGCTCCTGGGCCTGACAGCTCTGGATGCAGGGGCTGGCGCCAGCGGAGAGCTCTACTGCATCCTCCCCGAGTACGCCTCCCATCCGACCGCCGGAGCTGACGCTCCAGATGGCGACGTTATCCGTTTGCGACAAGCGCGTGGCTACCTGGGGGCTGTCCTTGCCGCGCAACAATCCACCGTTGCCAAAGTTGATCTTCCCAGTAAACGGGTTTTTGAAGTAGAACATGCTGCTCGCCAGCGTGTGCGTCATGATGACGGGCGAGCCATCCGCCGTCTCAGGCTCCATCTGAAAAATCCCACCAGTTGCGCAGTCCTTGGCCTGGATCTTCATCTTCACAGCAGATCCGTCACGCCGCAAGTCCAGAGTCGCTGGCGACAGTTTGACGTCCAAGCCGCCTGCATCGAGCGTCCGCCCTTTCAGGTCCGCGACCTTTGCTGCAAACAGCGGGGTTCGCACACCGCCGGTCAAATCCTGTGGATTGGCAGCGCCGGTCAATGTGTAATTAGCCACAGCGAACGTAGACGTATTCACGTCAAATTCGACGTAGCGGCCGCGCACGTTGATGACGGCGCCCGGGGCGAGATCTCTGGACGTCAAGCGGACTCCGGTGGACCCACTAATCGTGCGACCGCCCGGCAATGTAACGCTAAAGTTACCGCCTTCGCAGCCGGTGGATACCGCTGCTGCCACCGGCAGAGGCAGGATCGTAGCGGCGGCCACTGCCGCCGATGCAATCAGAGCCGTTGCGCGCCTGGAATGCGCCGCGCGTAAGGTCATCAAGAACAAGGGAATGCCTCCGAGACATCGCTGAATGCAGCTGGATGCCGCAAGTCGAGCGGGGACCGTCCGAAGTATCGCGATGGGCGGCGGTCCTCGGCACGGGCCTTGGGTGGAAAGCCGAACGGACCTTGGTCTGATCAACCCACGTGCTCGGAGGCACCAGCGCTCATCAACGCAAACACTCTAAGGCCGGAGCGCGAGCGCGCCGTTCACCAGGGGCCTATATCGCCGACGTGGCCGTCAATGGCTACGGCTCGTTGACAGGCGGTGAACTGGTGCGCGGACTGGACTTGCTCTCGCGACGTTCGTCGTCCGTCGATGATTCGCTACTATCCAGACCTACTACCTTGTGCCCGATGGTGCCGTCGCTGGCATGATCTGGGTGCTGCTCGGGATGCACTGAGGCAACGTCCAATGTTCGGTATCCAGCAAATTGTCATCAGCACAGTGGTAGGCGCAATCGTCAGCGCTGTCCTCCTCTACCTTGACGCACGCTACGTGCGACGCGCAGCTTTCGAGAGCCGAGGCGCCGTGGTCCTATCGCTCCTGGTCGGCTTTTCGATCCTGCTCTTCCGTCTCGGCGCAAATGTTCAACAACTCAACGATGATCCGATCCCGCTGGCCAGCCCCAATGATCTACTCTGCCCGGTGGTGACCTTTGTCGCCCTGAGTGTTTATTCAGGCCTGCGCGGCGCAACAGACCAGGCGCTCGTCGCGCGCAACCGCGCCATTCTCACGCTCGTCTCGCTCGCGGTCAACATCGTGACCATTTAGCGATGAATGCAGCGGTAGTCTTGCCCGCACAGCTGTTCGTCTAGTCGGTACCTTGGGAATCCCGGTCGGCTGTTGTCCGGTGATCTTCGAACGCAGCCCGCGGGTACATGAAGCACCCGCGGTTGAGACGATCACGTTGCGGGTGGCTAGTCGTTGTCGTCCAAGGCGTCGTTGCGGTCCTCAACTCCTACCGTCGGTGCGCCGACGCTAGTGGTGACAGCGGCATCCACGCCGTGGTCGTCATTGACATCGTTATCGACAACAGGAGTCGCCGCGGTCACCACGTCGTCGCTGCCTCGTCCAGCTCGTCCACCATGGCCCTCCTCAGCAAACACCGCGGGCGCGGCCACCGCAGCCGACAACGCAGCAGCCGAGATCAGCATTGCGACCGAAAAGCGAGTTGGCTTCTTCATCAAGAGACCTCCTTTGTACAGAGTGCACGTTCGTCGTCTCGTAGCGGACTCCGCTGCGTGCCTCAATACTGCATAACGATTCGCCGGCGAAGACCGCTCGGGCTGGTGTGGCGACCTTGGCCGTGTCGTCGTATGGACCTTGGTCCAACAGGCTGGCCGCCGGCCGCATTTCGAAGCGACACTCGCGGCGGTTGAAGCGGCGGCCACGCCTGGCGTAATCGCCAGTTGCGCGTCAGTCTGACCCAATATTGATTCCAGCGCCTCGGGGCTGAGTTGAGCGGCCAGGACGTGGAGTATTCCGATCAACAGCTGGCCATAGGACTTTGGAAAGAGCTGCGCTCGTTTGATGTCACCGCGCCGCGGGCCGCGCTGCTCTGGTCGGCTACCTGGCGAATGTGATGCGCTGCACTCGACCGCACGCACCCCCGGTCTGACCGTCGAGAACGTACACCCCGGGATACGTCAGCGTCACCTGGTACCCGGTGCTGGTTGTCGGCGGCACCGTGAACGTGGCGTTCAGCGACTGCTGACCCAAATACTGCAGCGCAATGCCGCTCACCGCCGCGCCGCTCGCCAGGTCGAAGGAAGATAGGAGAACCGTTGGTGCGTCCAAAAACGAGCCGTTCAAAAAGAGCGGCACGTTCTGCGGGAATGGGGTCCACGCGATGTTCAATGACGTTACTCCCGTGAGGCTCGAACCAGCCAGCGGCGAGGTCGTCACGGCGACTGGAGCCGGACACGGCAGATTCAGGATCCGCGTGGCTCTCGTCGATCTGGACGTAGCGACAAGATGCAGGAAGCGATCCGCGCCGAGCGGCGGCTGAGGGCCGGCCGGATCAACGCTGAACCAGCCAGCGGACAGGTCCAATCGAGGCATCAGCGTTACGCCATTCAGAGTGACGACCGTATCTGCGCCAGGTCCAGCGTGCACCAGACCGCCGATCGCTGCCTCACCAGGTTGTGGTTGGTCGACCAGGTACAGCCCGTGGTACGTCCCGACCTGCATTGCACCACCGCCACCACCTCCACCGCCGGGGCCTGCTGCCTGGGCAGCGGGTGCAAGCATCAGCACCAGCAATGCGGCGGATACGACCACGCCACCCACCGAACCTCGTACAAACCGCATCTTGACTCCTCCAATTTCCTGGGCCGAGCGGATCGGCATCGGGGACTGTATTGCCCGCCGCCGGGAGGCCACAGCGGCGTAAGTCGGAAAGATCTGCGGACCTTGGTCCGAGCGGGGCTAGGGCGATGTGCGAGTCCGCTGGGGGTGGCGCCAGGAACAACGGTAAGCGGCGTCCAGACGGCGGCGGGTTCCGCCCGCCTGAAGTCGCCCGCGTCGACGCTGGTGTCGTTTTCGGGCTCCATCGGACGCGGGACAAGACGTCGCGCTCGCAGGGCCCTCAGGACGACCGTGCTGAGGACGACGGCTACCGCGTACCGCCCGCAATTTCGGCCGCCAATAACTACGAGGAGGTCTCCTCAGCTGGACACGGGCCCGTTTACGGACGGCTGCTGACGGGCTTCGAACGCTTTGTCGATCGCTTGCTTCATGGCTTGCTGCAGCTCGCCGCGGCGGTCGGCTGCGTGCCGATAAGCCGCTTCGACGCCCACCAGGCCACCCTTGTAACGCGGCATGACGTGGCGCGCCAGCAGCTCATAGCTGCGTCGCTGCTGCTCGCGCGTTGTCCAATCCTGAACCATCACCAGCAGACCGCCAAATCCGCCGCTTAATTCCTCCAGCCGCTCGATCGCGGCGACGCAGTCGTCCGGCGTCCCGACAATCCAGCTGCCGCTGTCGACCAGGGCGTCGACGGCCTGCGCTTCAGGGACCCCCTCGGGCAGCGGCCGGCTCAGCACATCACGCTGGTATTGCGTGAGCCAGGTTGTCGCGCGGTCATGAATCTGCGCCACGGCTTCCTTCTTGGAGTCGGCCAGATGGAGATTGACGACCAGCCGCCATTCATCTCGACTGACGGTGCGGCCAGCTTGTGCCGCGCTCTCTTCGGCTACCTGCCACTGTCCCTTGAGGTCGACCGCACCGCGGAACCCGGCAAAGACGCCGATCGATAAGAGCCCAGCACCAAACTTCCCTGCCAGAGTCGGCCCAGCTGGCGACTGCATTGAAGCGACCGCGAGCGGCATGTGCGGCTGCGTAAATGGTCGAAGCTGCAAGATCGCGTCGCGCAACGTGAACCAGTCTGATTCGACAGTCAGCGGCTGGGTTTCGGTGAACAGGCGAACGATGACCCCCAGCGCTTCCTCCATCATTGGTCGGGTCCGCGTCGGGTCCACGCCGAACATGAGCGCGTCGGTAATCAGGGCGCCCGGTCCGACGCCGAACATGACCCGGCCGCGCGTGAGGTGGTCCAACAGGACCATCCGCTCGGCAACCAGCAGTGGATGGTGGTACGGCAAACTGACGACGCCGGTGCCGAGCTTGAGGTGTTTGGTGCGTTCCGCGGCGACAGCTAAGAAGAGCTCGGGTGAAGATATGGTTTCCCAGCCGGCGCTGTGGTGTTCGCCGACCCATGCCTCATCGTAGGCCAGATCATCCAACCATTCGAGCAGTTCGAGGTCGCGATCCAATGCCAGGGTCGGGTGCTCGGTTGGCGAATGAAACGGCGCCATGAACGCGCCGAAGCGTTTGGTGCGGACGTGCATGCAGGAGCGATCATAGACCCGCGCGGTACACGGAGTGGCACGCGATTAGCCGCAGTTGGGACAGACCAGGACCCCGCTGCGGGAGCGAGCCAGTAAGCGAGCACAGCGCTCGCAGCGCGGTGGGGCTGGCGGTGGAACGACGCGCTGGCGTGGCTGGGGTCGGCCAGGGACGACGGCACCAGCGAGGAGCCAGCGGACGGTATCGGAAATTTCCCCGTTTTGCGCCTGCGCCTGCGTTTGCGCCTGCGGCTGCGCCTCAGGTTGTGCTGCAACCCGTTGGCCGAGGACGGCCTGACGGTTGGAGACTGCCACCGCCAATCCAAGTGCGACGTCCGCGACGGGCTCACTGCCGCGCATGGCTACCGCCGCCGCACGTGCCGCGGCCTGCAAGCTGACGTCTCCAGCCTTCTGTCCGGCAACCTGCGGGCCAGACGCGGACGCCTGGCCGCGAGCGTCCGGCGGCTGGGCACGTGGCGCGGCATCGGCCTGGGCTTTGTCCTCAGAAAACACCTCGGCGAAGCTCTCCGCGGCGCCACTCGCGTCGTGGTTCGGCGGGGTCTCGCCATGGTCCTGGGGTGCGGCGCCCTGGTGGTGGTGGGCGGCGTCCTCTGGCGGCACCGCCAGCGGCAATTGGTCGGGCGAGACCAGTGGCGGCGCGCCATGGCGATAGGCCTGGGCGACGCCGAGCAGCCAATGCAGTGCATCCGGCGCACCCGTCGAGGTATCTGCTGAGGTATCGGTGGCGGCCAGATTTTCCTGTAGCCGCGACACGGACAATCCCAGCGCCGTAGCCAGATGAGGCAGTGCAGCCGCCGTCGGCGTAGAGGGCGCGGTCGGAGAGGGCGGAGTCGGTGGTGTGGCGGGCCAGCCTGGTGGCCTGCTTGGCGCAGATACTTGCGGCGTGGTTCGCGGCGACATGCCGGGCGGCGGCGGCTCGGTGCTGGCGGACAGCGCTTCCAGGAGCGGCCCCAGGCGCTTCGTTTGGTCAGTATGTCGTGCCAGCACGCGGGCGTAATCCCGCTCGAATTGGCCGAGCGACGCCATCGCCGCCTGGATGATCGCTGGCGTTTGCTGGCCGAGCATCGCCGGCGGCGCAAACATCTCGAGCGTTTCCCGCACCACTCCCGTCAGCACGCGGCTTTCCAGCGGGGTGAGCCCTTGCCCGGCTCCAGCTACGAAGTCGGCGATGATCTGGGCTCGTACTTGATTGACCTGCGCCAACGCCGCTGCAGGCACACGGGTAATCCCAGCCCCGGCCCCCAACCGCGGCGCAGCAGCCTGCCCCAGCGGCTCGATCACGATGCACCCATAGCCAACAATCGACGGCCAGGGCCAGTTCGCGTAGCTCTCTACGCCACTCTGACCCCGCGCTGAAAGACCGCCCAGACCCGCCAGCACGCGCGTGGGTCGCTCAATGGGTCGCCATGGACCAGCACGAAATCAGCCGGGTTGCCAGCCCCGATACGTCCCGCGTGAGGCTCGCCCAGCAGCTCACCGCCACGCCACGTAGCCGCTCCCAGCGCCTCCCATGGTTGCATGCCAGCCTCCACCAATAGCTCGATCTCCCAGGCCAGGTGGCCGGCCCGTACTGACCCACCACCAAAATCCGAACCCGTGGCGATACGCACTCCAGCCCGTCGAGCGAGATCGATCGAGGCGAAGGCCCGTTCACGCCGCTCCGCATTACGCCGCTGACCTGCCTCACCAATGAAGCGATCGATCAGCGTCGTTCGAGCAAACGTGCTCGTGCTGGCAAAGACCGACAACGTCGACACCAGCGCAACGTTGTTGGCCGCCATCGTCCGCGCAATATCGGCATCGAGCGCAAACCCGTGCTCTACAGAATCGACACCCGACGCGGCGGCGACCCGCGCGCCATCGGTGATCGTCGCGTGAGATGTGATCTTCTTGCCACGAGCATGGACCGCCCGGACGACTGCTGAAACCTCGTCAACCGAAAATGGCGCCGTCTGCTCGCCGGCCGGCGCGTCGAGCATGATCTTGACGAAGTCGGCACCAGCATCCAGCTGCGCCATCGCCGCTTGCAGCAGACCCTGCCCGTCGTCGACCTGGATGGTGATCGACAGGTATCCGGTCTTGGCTAGCCAGGTGCCCGCGGCACGGATATACGGCTGGCCAATCTGGTCGAGCATCTCATCGCGTACGGCCAGACTGACGGGTCGACCGTCTGCGCTCGGCGCGCCGACGTCGCGCGCCCACAGGATTCCCGCCTGGACGAGTCGCCTGGCATTCTCGCGGGCTACCTGACGCAGGCTGGCAGGTGGGTCGGAGAAGCGTTCGATCCAGTGACTTCCGCCCGGACCGGTCAGATGACTGTGCGCGTCGACGAGTGCCGGCACGAGCGTCGCCCCGCCTCCGTCGAGAATGTCGGCACCACCTGGATCGGCCTCTGCCGTTGGCCCTATCCAGGCAATGCGGCCGTCCTCCACCAGCACGCCGATGCCGACTTGCAATTGGGAGGACGTTCCGTCAGCCACAGCCAGGTCGCGAATCAGCAGGCGGGCAGGCATCGTCGCATCTTAGCCGCCGCTCGGCCGCGAGTATCTGGTTGCACCGCGCGCACCTTGAGCTGACAGGCCGGGGCCAGTCACGCGACGGCACCGGATGTGCAACCGTTCGCCGATGACGTTGACCGTCTGTTAGCACTCTTTATCGGGGTTGGGCGGTTCGGTGGCTTATACTGCTTTCGCCCCGTTCGTTCTGAACTGTTGCCATTTATGAGCTCGATCGATGACCGCTACCCGACTCAGGCTGTGCCCAGGAGTAGCCTGCCGGACACGGAAACCGAGACGGGAACCGGTGTCGCGGTGCCGACGGAGCACAAAGCGAAGGGCGGCGGGCTGGCCTGGGAGCTACTGCAAACCATCGTCCTGACACTCGCGATTTTTCTGGGAGTCCGCTCGATCGTCCAGAACTTCCGCGTCGAAGGCGCCAGCATGGAGCCGACGCTGCAGACAGGGCAGTACCTGCTGATCAGCAAGGCGTCCTACTTTCACGTCGAAGGGACGCCGCTGGATCGCGTCTTGCCGATCACCCAGCAGGGCTCGACCGACTACCTGTTCGGCGGTCCGCAACGCGGCGACGTGGTCGTCTTCCGCGCTCCGACGCAGCCTGACAAGGACTTCATCAAACGCGTGATCGGCTTGCCAGGGGACACCATCCTGGTCAAGAACGGACAGGTCTTTGTCAATGGCCAACCCCTGGACGAGGCGTACATCCACTACCCGGCGACGTACACCTATCCGTTTGACGGCCAGCCAAAGCAGGTTCCCGATGGGAACTACTTTGTGCTAGGTGACAATCGGCCGAACAGCTCTGACTCCCACCTCGGCTGGTTCGTGCCGGTCGACAACCTGGTCGGCAAAGCCTGGATCAGTTACTGGCCCCCGCCGAACTGGGGCTTGATGCCAGGCGGCAGCGCCGTTTACGCTCGCTAACAGGCCTTCTCGCGACTGGGGCTCCACGATACCCACCGTAGCATCGGCCCGTCGGGAGGCGGAGGAAGAGGCTGTCGCAGCCCGCGCGCGGCCCAGGTCGCTACCGTAGTCAGATGCGGACCGCGTTAGCGCCTCGAGACGAGACGCCCGCTGCAGCCGCCCGCCTCGTCGAACGCCATTCGCCTGGACTGAACTGGTGGCCGACGCTCTTCGGTTTAGCGGTCATTGCTGGGTGCGTCGCCCTTGACCTGGCCATGCTCAGAGATGGCTTGGACGAGCTCGACGAAGGGTATTTCATCGAACAAGCCACGCGGGTCATTCACGGCCAACTGCCGTATCGCGACTTCGAGGCGCTCTACACCCCTGGCTTGCTGTACGTGCATGCCTGGCTGTTCGACCTGCTCGGCGGGCCAAGCCTGGTTGTACCGCGGCTCGTCAGCCTGGTCGGCCGCATCATCCTGGCCGTTGCCATACTCAACCTGACCCGTCAGCTGGTCAACACTCGCTGGGCGGTCTTGCCGCCGCTGATGCTGCTGCTCGGCCTGGACACGATCCCGGGCGGGTGGGAGCCGCACCCGGGCTGGTACAGCGCCGCCGCAACCGCCCTCGCCACACTCGTCGTTGCCTCTTTGCCTGCCGTCGCACCGCGACGCCACACGCTGTGGCTCGTCCTGGCCGGGGCAGCGACCGCCCTTGTGTTCCTCTTCAAACAAAACGCAGGCGTGTTCGCCTTTGCCGCAGCGTTCAATCTGCTCCTCGTCCGCGGCCTGGACATCAGCCGCCCGTCGGTCACACGGCAAGTCCGCGTCCTGCAGGTAGCGACGGTCGCCGCCACACTGGGGGTGGCGTTGTGGCTGACCCGACCGTTTCTCGGGATCGACGTCGCAGTCGTGGTACTGAGCCCGCTACTCGCGGCGAGCCTGCCGGCGCTGCGCACCGCCACAACGCCTGATGGCGAGTCGCTGGCGCAACGGCTGCGGCCTCTCGTGCCATTCAGCCTCGGCTTCAGCAGCCTGACCCTGCTCTGGCTGGTCCCGCTGTTTGCCGCCCTCGACCTGCGTCTGGAGCCGCTCGCACCGTTCATCGGCGCCGTCGATCAGGCCAACCTGTACTTCCCTCTCGAGCTCCCCTCGCCCGAATTCTGGTTCGCCCGACCCACCACAGAGCTGCCGATCACATCCCTGTTATTGGCGCCCGAGCGATTCGGCGCCGGGCTGGCCGTGCTGCTGCCGGTGCTCGGCGCCTGGGCCGGGGCGTGGATCGTCTCAAAGACGCCGCCGGGCCGAGCCGAGTGGCGTCTGCAATGGCTGCTGTTCGCCGGCGCGCTGGCCTTCCTCACCGAGTATCCACGTATGGACATCTACCACCTGGCGTGGTCCGCGCCCATCTTGCTGGTGGTCG
>DASYKL010000450.1:0-7140 GCA_035995405.1 Chloroflexota bacterium | reverse complement strand
CGGCGTATCGACGCGAATGACACCACGGCTGGCCGCCAGGGCCAGCGGCTTCAAGACGCACGGGTACGGCACGATGGACGCCAGTCGGGTGGGATCGTCATCCGTCGCAAAGACCCAGAAAGGAGGCGAGAGAACACCTTCAGCTTCGCCGAGTGCCAGGCGCATGACGTCCTTGTAGCGCGCGGCTTTGACGGCTGCGACCGGGTTGTGCGGCAATCCCAGAGCGCTGGCCAATTGCGCAGCGAGCACCGTCGCGTCGTCATCGACGCCAACGACGGCATCAAGCGGAAATTGGGTGGCGAACTGGCGGATGTCGTTTTCGGCGCGGGCGGGTTTGAAAAAGTCGAGGGCGATGGTCCCACCTGGCGCGAGCGACGCTAGCGGCTGCTCGCGTTCGGTGGCCACCGTCACCTCGATGCCCAGCTTCGCGGCCGCGCTCAGGAAAGCTGCCGCCCGATACGTGCGGGTGCGCATCACCAGGAGGACCCGCTTCATTACGGCGTGGACCGGCCGACAAGCCCTTTGAACTGGTCGACGTAGCGGCGGGTCAGCTCGATGTACTGCCGACCGGTCTCGATGGTTTCCTGAATGTCGGTGCCTTCGCTGAACTCGTTCCAGGTCTCGGCGGCGAGAAGGTGTCGGCCGCTGGCCACGGCTTGCTGCAGTTGGCGCTCGTAACGCGCGCCGTTCTCCCGATCGGTGTCGAAGCAGTTCCGCTCGGGTCCGCCGGTGCAGTACTGGGTGTTCTTGAAGCCAGGGCCAACTTCGGCCACGGTGAGCTCGGGCGCGCTGTTGAAGCCAAACGGAGCGGCGCCCCAGGCGTACAGGCCGTCGCTGGTAACGGCTGTTGGTTCAGGCTGGCCGAGACCTTTGCTCTCTTGCCACTGCGATTCGCGCACGATGAACAGGCGCAAGCCACCGAAATCCTGGGCGAATCGGTCCGACAGGTAGTCCAGGCTGGACTGGTCGAGACGGCTGATCCAGATCGTGTCGTAGAGCCAGACAATGGGCTTGTACTCGATGGCAGCCCAGTAGTGCGGTGGGATGCGCGAATAAAAGTCGCGCACGTTGAGGTAGAAGTATTCCTTGCCGGCTGGAGTGGTCAGGTCGGCATTGGCCAGGATCGTGGTGTCATAGAACATACCAATCTGAAGCGGTGGGGCGCCAAGAGCGCGATTGCGGTCCAGGGCGTCGACCATGGCGGGGATGCCTTCGGTGCTCCAGTAGTGGGGCGACGTGGGCCCAGTGGTGCGGCCAGGGTGGCCGGGCTCGCCCCAGTACACGGGCAGAACGAAGTCGAGGCCAGCGGCGACCATGTCGCCGAATTCGCGCTGGTGGGTTTGGGGCAGAAGGAAGCTGTAATTGGCCGCGTCAGGCGGGCTATGGAAGCGGCCTTGAGATCGCGCGCGGCGGTCGGGGTCGGTGTAATCGTGCCAGTAGAAGTAGTAGGTGGTCGCGAGATAGGCGTTCGACGAGAACGACTTGAGCGCGAAATCTTGCCAGGCGGGCTGCATATACGGCCCGGGCTGGGCCCAGGCCATGGAGCCAGGATCGCGTGGCGGTCCGCCAGGGACCAGCCGTTCAAAAGCGGTGGTCGGCGTAGGCAGGCCGAGTGGCACCAGATTGGACTGCCCCGGGTAGCCAGTCGGCGCTTCTTGCGCGATCGCTATGGGTGTCAGGAGCCCGACCGCCACCAGGAGACACAAGAAGACGCCGCGGCTCACGGTTCGCAGCGTAGCGCACTTGCGCTCCCTCGGCGCAAAAGCCCAGTCAACCGCGGGCAGCGCCGCAGGGTCCCCCGATCCGCTCAGGCTCAGGCTTTGGCGGGCTGGTGAAACGGACTCTCCGCGCCTTTGTCGGAGCTGTAGAAGGGATTACTCCCATGCGCGTGGTCCGTCGCGTCAACAACCGCCCGAATCCGTGGAATCGCTTGCTTCAGGATCTGCTCGATGCCCTGCTTCAAGGTCACGGAAGCCATGCTGCACCCCTGACATCCGCCGCCCAGCGCAACAAAGACCAGGTCGTCTTTGACCCCGACCAGCTCCGCCCGACCACCGTGTGCGGCGATACTCGGATTGACGTGGTGCTGCAGCACCGACTGCACCTGCGCCACGAACGGATCGGACGCGTCGAGCTCATCCGGTAGGCCTGTCTCAGCGATCGTCGGCGCCGCGGGCGGTTCGACCATGAACCCCGGCTGCAGCGGGTCGTTACGGAAATCGACGGTCGCGCCGTCGACGGCGGCCATGCTCTCGGCGTCGACCAGCACGGTCAAGCCGTCGACATCGATGACGGTGTCGCCCGTTCGGCGTGCAGAGGCCGCCTCGAGCGCCATGTCGTACTGGGCTGGCAGTCCGCCCGGGTTCTTCACAAAGATACGCAACACGGCCGGCTCGGGTTGTCGACCGATCACCGCCGCCAGCTGCTCGTGCGCCGCGGGCGTCAAGTGGACCGTGCGAACCGCCGGCGGCGCCTCCTCTGGCGTCGTGTCGGTGCTTTTGCGACGGAACCAGCCAACCATTGCCGCTACTTTAACAGCACCGGGGCCATGGCCATCGCTAGGGTCCGACCGCCACCGAGTAGTTCCCCTGGACCAGGGTCCGTGGCGCCGTCGGGGCGATCACGAGCACCTGCCGCGTGGCTGTTTCGTCCAGCGCAAACGTCGCGGTGCCGTCCGCCGCTACAGTGAGCGGTTCGACCAGCGGACCGTTGCTCGTCCAGCGCACCACGCGCAGGTGCCAATCCTCGGGCACAGGCGCATCAACGCGAACCCAGCCTTCGGGCGTCCAGCCACTGTCGACGGCTCCCGGCTGCTGCAGTCCGATGGCCGCTACCTGCACGTCGCGCAAGGCGAAACCGTGGCCGTTGTAGCTCTGGTCCGTGACGTACTCGAAGCGAACCACGACGTCATCGCCTGCAAACGCCGTCAGATCGACCGCTTCATCGATCCAGGCGCCACCACTCGAGCCGGTCCAGCCGACGCCGAAATTGTTGCCTGTGGCGCCATCGGCTCGACTCTGCACACCTGGCAGCACGCGCCATGTTCGTCCGCCATCGTTTGACGCGGACAGATAGACAAAGTCAAACTGGTCCTCCAGGTCGTACCAGGCACGGAACGTCAGCGTCGCCTCGCCGACCCCGCGCAAATCGAGCGCGCGGGTCAAGCGCGTATCCATGCTGTCACCGCGATTGCTCCACCACACGCCTCCGTCGACGTTCGTCCCCAGCAACGCCACATCCGTATCGCCGCTGAACGTCACCGTCCCCGGACCTGGCGGCAATTCGACGTAGTTGGCGGCGTACTGCGGCACCGCCCCGAGAAACGGTGTCTGACTCGCCAGCGTGCCCGTTGCCGCGGCATGCAAGCCGCCGCCGCCGCCATAGGCGTACCGTCCGTCGAGGACCGCGGGGTCTTGCAGCAGGTTCGCGACGACCCAATCGCCAAACACCGTGTCCATGTCTGACGTGACCGGCTCGCGCGTGAAAAACCCGTTGAACAGGCTTTCGCCTCGCGCGCACGATGCGAACAGCCGTGGCAGCGCGTCCCAGCCACCTGCTCGCTCGGCCACATAGCGCAGGAACAGATATGCCGCCTGGTAGTGCCTGATCAAATCAGCGCTGCCGAGGCTCCACGCCGTGAGCTGCGTGTCCGGGTGCGCTGCGAAAGCGGTTGGCGGCGTACCTGCATACCCGGCCACCCGCATCGCCAGCTCGGACGCGCCCTCGTCGACCCAGCCTTCCTGGCTGGGGCAGCGGTTGAAAGACGCCATGTGCTGCAGCTCATGGGTCACCGTCGAGTCGAAGGTTGCCTGACCTGGGCGAAGCGAATTCAGATTGACGTAGATCATCTCGTGCTCGTTGGAGCGCGGATTGACCGCTCGAGGATAGGCGTCGGCGCTCGAGAAGTAGGCCGCCACGCCGGGCACGTTGCCAAGAAGAAAGACGATATGGCCGTCACCGTTGACGCTCGCGAGCTGGAACGAGCCGAAATAGCGATCGACGATGGGGTAGGTGCTGGTCTCGAACACGCGACCCGACTTCTCCAGGTCAGCTTGCAGGACGCGGTCGGCCATGTCGGTCTGGATAAACCAGTAAGCGTGGTCGGTGACCAGCCGTAAGGTTGCCTGAGCCTGGAAGAGCTGAGCCGTACGCTGGTCGAGGATCCAGAACGCGTCTTCGTAGCCGGCCACCAACGGTGTGGCCGGCACAACGCTGGTGGCCGGCGGCACGGTGGGCGGGAGACCGCGCAATCTGACCGCCAGGTCCAGCGGCACGCGGTCGGGCAGAGGCACGCTCAGCAGGCGGGCGGCCATATCGGCGGGTGCGGAACGCTCTTCGGCTGCAATCGAGGACGCACCGCTCGCCAGCGTCAGCGCGCAGACCAGGCTGGCGAGAACGACGCGCGCCGCCGGTCGCATGTGCGCGTCTGTGTCCGCTTAAGCCGACAGTGCGCCGAGGACGCCTCGCACGACGGCGATCAGCCGCGGTTTGATGCGTTCGGCGACGGCCAGGACTTCCGCGTGCGTGATCTCGGCCACCGCATCCTGGCCAACAGCCATATCGGTGATGGCCGAGATACCAAGAACCCGCATCCGCGCGTGGCGTGCAACGATCACTTCGGGGATGGTCGACATGCCGACCGCGTCGGCGCCCGCGCGCTGCAGGAAACGAATCTCGGCCATGGACTCGAAGGCGGGCCCGCCGACCATGGCATAGACGCCTTCCTGCAGCTTGAAGCCTTCGTGCTCGGCGGCCTGGTGGGCCAGCTTACGCAGGTCGGCATCGTAAGCGCCGAGCATGTCCAGAAATCGCGCGCCGAGCTCAGGCTCGTCTGGACCGACGAGCGGGCTCTGGCCGGCCATGCCCATGATGTTGAGATGATCGCTGAGGACCATCAAGTCACCGGTCGAATAGGTCTCGTTCAAGCCGCCGGCGGCATTGGTCACGATCAGTACCTCGGCACCGAGCCGGTTCAGGACGCGTACAGGGAACGTTACGTCACGTAACGAGTAGCCCTCGTAGAAATGGACCCGACCACGCATGGCGACGACGGGCAAGCCCTGCAGCATGCCGAAGACAAGCTGCCCGGCGTGGCCGTGGACGGTCGAGACAGCGAAGTGCGGAATCTCGGCGTAAGGCACGACGACAGGGTCACGGATCTCGTCAGCCAGGTCGCCGAGTCCAGAGCCGAGGATGATGCCCACCGAGGACACCAGGTCCGTATGCCGCCGCACCACGGCCACCGCCGCGTCAATAGCCGAAACCAGAGAAGCCTCGGCCCCGGCAGCCCGAACAATCACCCGCCAAGTCTACGCGAGCAGCACGCCGCGCTCCGCGCGGCAAGGGCCCAAAACGCTTAGCTCGAGCTCAACGCCAGTGAGCTCGTCTGTTCTGGCGTTAGCCCCGCCAATTGCGAATAGATTTGCGTCGTCGCAATACTCGCGTGACCCAGTAACTGGCGCAGCTCTTCCAGGCCTGTCCCTTCACCAATCTGGTGCGTCGCGTACGAGTGCCGCAGCATGTGCGGCGTCATCATCGCCGGCAGCCCGGCCTCGCGGACGAGCCCCTTCATGATCAGCCAGAATCCTTGTCGCGTCAGCCGCTGCCCACGCTGATTGACCACCAGTGCCTGCTGCTCACTCGCGTTGCGCGTCAAGTACGGCCGCGCCTGGTCTAAATACGCCCTGATACTGGCCAGCGTCAACGGATCTAACGGCAGAGCGCGCTCGCGGTTGCCACGGCCAATCACCCGCACTCGAGCGCTCGCAAAGTCAACGTCGCTGACGTCAACCATCACCAGCTCGCCGACTCGCATGCCCGTGGCCGAAAGGAGTCGCAGCATGGCGTGATCGCGCCAACCCTCCGGCGTATCGCGACTTTCGCAAAACGCGAGCAGCGCCCGTACGTGGTCATCCTCAATCGTCCGCGGCAGAGGTTTCTTGACCTCAGGCGAACCTATCCCCTGTGTCGGATCGGCGGGGACTTCGCCCATCCGACGCAAGTACTGGAAAAACGACCGCAGCGCCGCCGTCTTGCGGGCAATGGAGGCAGCCGAGTACCCCCGGTCGCGCAGGTGCAAGAAGTAGCCGGAGATCATGTCACGATCGATCGTGGCGAGGGCAAACCCGCTGCCACCCTGTCGTGCGGCCTCCGAGCGCAGGTGATCGGCGAACTGCAGCAAGTCGTTGCGGTAGGCCGACACCGTGTTCGGCGACAGGCTCCTCTCACCCTGCAGGTAGGTCAGGAACGTGTCGATACGCTCGTTCATGCAGTTGTTAAGACCTCCCCCGCCTGTGGAGCGGGAAAATGCGCGTGCTAGCGCGGGTTGGCCGGTCGAGAGGGTCGCTCTGGTGGGCGTCCTGGGCGCGGTCCCGGTGGCCGGCCAGAGCCCCCGGAGCCGGTTGGGCGAGGGCCGCCAGGCCCTGTCGGACGTGGGCCGCGCTGCGGCGTACCGTTGGGCCCTGCGGGCCGCGGCCCGCGAGGTCCAGGTTGGCTCGGATCGAATGGCCGTGGACCACGCGCGCCAGGGCCAGGACTGGCGCCGGGGCCAGGCGGCGGTGGGCCCGGTGGCCGGGGTCGTTGCGGCTGCTGTGGCTGCGCCGCGGGTCGCTGCGGGCGCTCTGCTTCTTTGGCGCGCTGTCGGTCCCAGCGCCAGATCGTCCAGTAATAGGGTCGCCGGTATTCCTCGCCTTCGAGGTAGAAGCCAGGAATATTGCGGAAGATGTCCATCCAGACCGAGGCATCGCGTCGAATCTTGACCTGTGCTTCGATCGGCTTGAACGAGTTGACTGCCTGGTCGAACAGATAACGCACCACGCCGTTCTGTGGCTCATCGCCGGCGGTACCGACATCTCGAATCGACAGGTTGTCGTCAACGCGCATGTGGCACTCGACAAAGCCAGCGACTTGCCAGTCGTGGGCAGCGCGGTCGTAGCGCTCCAGGACGAGCAGGTCGCCTCGGCTGGCGGCGCCTTGATAGCTTTCCCGTCGCCCCTGATGGTCGGGGTGAGCCAGAGTGGAGCCGATCGCGTCGCGGAGCCGCGGTGCATCGCTGGCCTCGGCAGTTCGGACGCGGTAGGCCAGACGTCCTTCTTCCACGGCGCTTCCTTGCGCACAGCGTAGTGGGCGTCGGGAGGGCAG
>DASYKL010000449.1:0-2475 GCA_035995405.1 Chloroflexota bacterium | reverse complement strand
TCCCACGCCGCTGGCTGCGGCTGCTTGAACGTACAGATATCGGCGTCTTTGTTTCTGGCTTCGTCGCGAAACCCTTCGAAGCCGACGAGCTGCTCTCGACGCTCGAACGAGCGCTGTTGATACCCGCCGACGCCTGAGTCTCAGCCGCGCATCCAGGCCGGGGCCTGGACGGGCTGTTCGGCCCAGGTATGCCGCAAGACCTCTTCTGGCTCAGCATCTGGCTGAGCCTCAGCCCACGTCGCGGCTTCTGCCACGTCCTCGTTGACGGCGTGCTCCAGTGTGTCAAGCGCTGCTTGCGTGGTTCCCGATTCCAGGAGATGGGCGCGCAGGCGGAGAATCGGGTCGCGTAACTTCCACGTCTCGACTTCTTCGCGCGAGCGATACCGGGTGTCGTCGTCATTCGACGTATTCGGCATGAACCGGTAGGCGCGGGCCTCGATGAGCGATGGCCCCTCGCCGGCGCGCGCTCGCGCGACTGCTTCACGGGCCGCGGCGTGGACGGCCAGGACGTCCATACCGTCGATCGAGACGCCAGGCATGCCATACCCCACCGCCCGAAGGGACAGGTCGGTGACCGATGACTCCAATCGCAACGGCACCGACTGGGTATAGAGGTTGTTTTCCACGCAGAACACGACCGCCAGGCGGTGGATGCTGGCGAAGTTCATCGCTTCGTGGACTTCGCCTTTCTGGGCCCCGCCGTCGCCGAAGGCGATCCACACCACGGCATTCGCATTGAGGGTTTTGTTGGCAAACGCGACGCCGACGGCGTGACTGACGACGTTCGGCTGCGGGCCTTCCTGGGAGATGATGTGGCGTGCGGTCGACCCCCAGTGGGCGTATGGCTGACGGCCACCAGTACAGGGGTCGGCCGCCCGGCCGAAGTAATGGGCCATGACTTCGCGCGGCTGGAGTCCCCAGGCGAGACAAGCCGCCAGATCACGGTAATGCGGCGCGAGGAAGTCCAGCCGCGGGTCCACGGCGAGCCCGGCCCCAGCGCCAATGGCTTCATGCCCGGCAGATGAGACCACGAAGTGCCCCTTCCCCTGTCGCCGCAGGGTCCACATCGTGTCGTCGATCCGCCGCGCCACCAACATCCAGCGGTACGCGTCTAGCAGCCGGTTCAACTGCTCGCCCGCCGCTGGTCTCCCTTGCGCGCCGCGTTTCGCCACGCGCGTCAGTCCTCCTCAGCGAGCGCTTCTTGCCACGCTTCGAGCAGCACCTGCGCCACCTGCGCAGCCGCGCCAACCCGTTTGCCATCGGCATGGCTCGCGGCAGCCAGCAGCCGTAAGCGCGCCTCGAACGTCGGCCCGTCAGGGTCCTTCATGACCGTCGAATGCAGGATCTCGAGCGTCGCCGCCTGAGCCGTCGGCAGCAGCTCCTCGTCGCCGAGCAACAATAACTGCTCCTGACAGAACAGGCGAGGCGTCAGTTGCGGCATCGGACTAGTGGCATCGGACTAGTAATAAATCGTCCCCGGCACACCACCACCCGCGGCAATCACGTCACCATTGATCGCCGCGGCCCTGGGCGACGCTAAGAACGCCACGATATTGGCGATGTCGGTGGCATTCACCCAGCGACCGATCAAATTATTGACCATCCGCTTTTCGGCTTCCTCGTTGCTCACCCCCAGGCGTTCGGCGCGTGAGGCAATCACGTCCGCGGTCTTCTCAGTCCGCGTCAGACTCGGATGGACGACCGTGACGTTGATGCCTTTTGGCCCGAGCTCGTCGGCGAGATTCTTCGTCATCGCCACGACCGCCACGTTGCGGATACTGCCGATGGTGGAGCCGGTGCTGCGAGCGGCCAGGCCGCTGATGTTGATGATCCGCCCCCAGCCGCCGGCGATCATGTGCGGCGCAACCTCGCGGGCGCAACGCAGATAGCCCATCACTTTGACGTTGATGTCGGCGTAGAAGGCGTCGTCGGTGATCTCAGCCAGCTTCGGCGGGGGCGCCTGGCCGCCAGGCTGGGCCGCGCAGTTGACCAGGATGTCGACACGGCCGAGAGCAGCCGCGGCTTGCTGGACCATTTGCTTCACGGACTCGTCGCGACTCGTATCCCCAATGATAGGCACGATCTTGCGCCCGGTCGCTTCAGCCAATTCCGCCGCGGTCGCCTGCAACGCATCCGCAGACCGCGCCACGATGGCCACGTCTACACCCTCGTCGGCAAGCGCCCGAGCAATAGCCTTGCCAATCCCGCGGCTGCCGCCCGTAACGATCGCGGCTTTCCCTTTTAGCTCAAGATCCATACAAATCAACGGCTAGGGTACTGCGTGTTCTTTTTCAATGAGCCCGCGTCGCAGGATCTTGCCCGTCGCCGGCCGCGGAATCGCCTCGAACCGCGCTCAGTCGGCGGTCAGAAAGGCCAGGACGTCCTGCGCGAAACGCTCCGGCTGTTCCCACGGCACCGAGTGGCCGGTGTTCTCGTAGATCACCAGCTTCGCGCCTGGAATCCCTTCGGCCGTCG
>DASYKL010000448.1:0-4382 GCA_035995405.1 Chloroflexota bacterium | reverse complement strand
CGCGAGGCTGGGGCGGACCACGTCGTGAACTACAAGGCGCAGGACGTCGTCGCGGAGATCAGGCGAATCAGCCCCGCTGGCGTGGATCGGATCGTCGACGTCGACTTCGGCGGCAATCTGCCGGTCAGCTTGCAAATTCTTAAACCCAGCGCGGTCATCGCGAGCTATGCGACGCGAGGCGAGACCGAGCCCAAGGTAGCGTTCAGAGCGTTGATGCAGAAGAACATCACGATTCACGCCGTCCTGGTCTACACGATGCCGGAGGTAGCCAAACTCGCGGGTATGGCGGACGTGACGCGGGCACTCGCGGACGGCGCCCTGCGGCCCGTGATCGGCGCGGTCATGGACTTGAGTGACATTGCCAAGGCGCATGCGGCGGTTGAACGCGGAACCATCATTGGTAACGTAGTGCTTCATGTCTGAGCCGTCTGGGTCTGCGCCGTCAGGCGCTTTGTCGCACATCAAAGTCATCGACCTGACCCGCGCTCGTTCCGGGCCGACCTGCATCCGACAACTCAGCGAGATGGGCGCTCAGGTCATCAAGATCGAAGCCGTCGATGTCGAAGAGGACGGTACCGGCGACCGACATGGCTTCGATTTTCAGAATCTGCATCCCAACAAGCGCAGCCTGACGCTCAATCTCAAGCATCCCCAGGGTCGTGATGTGTTGTTGCGCATGGTCAAAGACGCGGACGTCGTCGTCGAGAACTTCCGACCTGATGTGAAGCGACGTTTGAACATCGATTACGAGGCGCTGTCGGCAATCAATCCGCGCCTCGTCTACGGCAGCATCTCCGGCTTCGGACAGAGCGGACCATATGCCGGCCGACCAGGGCTCGATCAGATCGCCCAGGGTCTCTCCGGACTCATGACGGTCAATGGTGAGCCTGGTCGGGGGCCGCTGCGCGTCGGTTTACCGGTCGCCGACCTGACGGCCGGCTTCATGCTGGCTCACGGCATCCTCGCCGCACTGGTTGAGCGCGACCGATCGGGCAAAGGCCAATGGGTCCATACGTCACTCCTGCAGGCCAACATCCGCCTGATGGAATTTCAGGCGGCGCGCTATCTGTTAGCCGGCGAGGTGCCCGGCCAGGCGGGCAATTACCACCCCATTTCGGATCCGACCGGTGTCTACCAGGCCAGCGATGGCAGCTTGATCATCCAGGCTGGCGGACAGACGATGTACCGACGGCTGTGCGAAGCGATCGGTGCGCCGGAGCTGCTGACCGACCCACGCTTCATCAACGGCCGCGAGCGGCTGAAACGCCGCCCGGAAATGACCGTTGAAATCGAAAAGCGGCTGGCTAGCAAGACCGCCGTGGAATGGGTTGCCGCACTGACCGAAGCCGGTGTTCCCGCCGGGCCGGTGTTGGATGTCGAAGAGTGCTTCGCCAACGAGCAGGTCAAGAGCTTGCCGGTCGTGGCGCACGTGGAGCATGCGGTGCTTGGGCCGCAACAACTGCTCGGGTCCGGCGTCAACATGGAGCGGACTCCGCCGCGCATCTGTACGGCCTCACCTGAACACGGCGAGCATACGACCGAAGTCCTGCATGAGCTGGGCTACAGCGACGACGATGTGGCGCGTTTTAAGCGCGAGGGAGTGGTGTAAGCGATGTCGGACGTCGTGCTAGTCGAACGACGTGGACGGGTTGGACTCGTCACCCTCAATCGACCTGCGAAGCTGAACGCACTGAGCTCGACACTGGTCAACGAGCTGGAGCATGCGCTGCACGAGCTGGACGCGGACGACGCCATCGGCGCAATCGTCATTACGGGTGCGGGCGAACGCGCATTTTCGGCTGGCGGCGATATGGCCGAGCAGATCGCGGCGCTGGACGCCGAGCAGGCATTTCCGCGGGTGCACGCATCGTCAGTTGTTCGTGCGGTGAAAACGCCGACGCTGGCGGCGATTCGGGGCTATTGTTTTGGCGGCGGTGCGCTGCTCACGCTGGAGTGCGATATCCGTATCGGGGGCGACGACACGCGCTTCAAATTTCCGGGCGCGAATTACGGTCGGGCCCCAGGTGGCGCGCTGTTGCCACGCATCGTCGGCGATGCGAAAGCGCGCGAACTGCTGTTGACTGGTGACGAAGTCTCGGCAGCCGAAGCATGGCGAATCGGCTTGCTGAATCAGGTGGTGCCGGCGGCGGACGTGGTCGAAACGACGGTGGCTATGGCGGCGCGCATCGCGGCTAACAATAGCGAGGCTGTGCGCGCGCTCAAAGAGATCATCGACCAGGCGTTGCCGACCGATCGCGCACTGGCCCACGAGCGTGAGGTGACGCATGGCATGGGGCATTCGGCTGATGCGTCAACCCGGTTTCGCTCGGCGGCGGAGCGGGTGATTGGCGGCCCAGGACAGGTGCGAGGCTGAGAGATGCATTTCTACGCCTTTCACCTGATGCCGTGGCCGTATCTGGCGGATGATTTCGGCGCGACGCACGACACGGCCTGGGTGGTGTGCGAAAACGAGCTGTACGATCCCAAACGCGGCCACGAAGTCTACAACCGCTATCTTGACGAGCTGGAGCTGGCGGATCAGCTCGGGTTCGAAGGCATCTGTGTCAACGAACACCATCAAAACGCGTACGGACTGATGCCGTCGCCCAACATCATGGCGGCCGCACTGGCGCGCCGGACCTCGCAGGCGAAGCTCGTCATCCTGGGCAATGTGCTAACGCTATACGACCATCCACTCCGGGTGGCCGAAGAGATCGCCATGCTCGACGTGATTTCTGGCGGCCGCGTGGTTTCCGGTCAGGTGGTGGGGACCGGCAACGAGTTCTTCTCGTACAACGTCAACCCGACCTACGCTCGTTCTCGGTTCCGCGAGGCGCACGCACTCATTATCAAAGCCTGGACCGAGCCAGGGCCGTTCGCCTGGGAGGGTGAGCACTACCAGTTCCGCTACGTCAACGTCTGGCCGAAACCGTACCAGCAGCCGCATCCGCCAGTCTGGATTCCGGGCTCCGGCTCGGCGGAGACGATCGACTGGGTGGCCGAGCGACGCTACACGTACATGGTGTTGCCAACGCTCGCGCCATACGCGGTGCGAGCGGCGAGCGCCGAAGCGTTTCGGGCGGCTTGTGTGCGCCACGGCTACACCGCGCGGCATGACCAGATTGGCTGGGGCGTCGGCGTGTACGTGGCGGAGACGGACGCGCGGGCGGTCGAAGAGTACGAGCCGCACTTCTGGTATTACGCGCGCAATTTGTTGAAGAACCGCGACACGTTCAACGCGCCGCCAGGGCATTCGTCGATTTCGTCGCTGCTCGGAGTGTTGGAGCGGCGGCGCAATAGTCGGCCGGGGAATTTCTCGACATGGGAAGAGATTCAGCAGGCGGGCTACGTCGTGGTCGGGTCAGCGGCGACGGTTCGCGATCGTTTGCGCGAGATCGCGTTGGCGACAGGTTTGGGGACGCTGGTGCCGAATTTCTCGGTGGGCAATGTGCCGCACCAGCTGACGCGAAAAAGCATGGAATTGTTTGCGCGGGAAGTAATGCCGGCCTTGCGCGACCTCAACGTCGACGTCGACGTCGAGGCCGATGTCAATGAGGTCGTTGGGGCGGCGACCGCGTGACGCAGGTCGGCGTGCGCGACGAGACCATCGATGTCGCGGGGCGGGCGACCCGTTTGCTGGCGGCTGGAGATGGGCCGCCGCTGGTGTGGCTGCATGACACACTCGGCAATCGCTGGTCGGCCGGGCACTCGCGGCTGAGTGAGTCGTACCAGGTGATCGCACCCTCGCTGCCTGGGGTGGAGGATTCTGCGACGCTCGACGGGATCGATGGTCCGGAGGACGTGGTGTTCTGGCTCGGCGACTTTCTGCGGGCCGCGGGAGTGGAGCGGCCGGTGCTGCTCGGGTGTGGGCTGGGCGGCTGGATGGCGGCGGAGTTCGCCGTTCGCAACCCGCACCTGGTCGGACGGCTGGTGCTGGTCAATGCCTACGGGTTGCGTGTGCCGGGCGCGCTGGCGGAGGATGAGTTTGCACTGACGCCACCGATGTTGCGGCCGCTGCTCTTCGCGGAACCGGAGGGTGAATTGGCGATGGCGGTGTTGCCGAATGCTGAGCCGGCGGAGCGGCTAGAGCAGACGCTGCACGCTCGCGTCGCCGCCGCGCGGCTGGCCTGGCAGTTTCCGTATAGCCGCAAACTCGCAGGTCGCTTGTGGCGGGCTACCGTGCCTGCGCTTGTTGTATGGGGGGAGCGGGACCGCCTGCTGCCCGTGGCGCATGCTGAGGCGTATGCGGCGGGTCTGCCTTCCGCTCACCTGGTGGTCCTGTCAGGCGTGGGCCACTACCCGTACCTCGAGGCGCCCGAGGCCTTCGCTGACGCAATTTCGTGGTAGTGTGGCGGCGCTGTGGATCTCCCATTGACATGGTG
>DASYKL010000447.1:0-4565 GCA_035995405.1 Chloroflexota bacterium | reverse complement strand
GTGCGCCAGCTTTGACGCGGAAGATCGATGACGGCGCGGGGCTGGCGGCGCTGAAATCTTCGACGCGTGTATAGGTGATGCGCACCGGTCGACCCACCGCGACCGCGCACGCGGCCACCGTTGCCTCAATCAGTCCGAATTTTCCGCCGAACCCGCCGCCGACAGGCATGGCATAGACCCGCACCTGCGACGGTGACTTGCCAAGCACGGCCGCCACCGTATCGCGCGTGCGGAACATGGCCTGGGTACAGGCGTACACCTCGACCTGGCCGAGCGCGTTGACGGTCGCCGCACACACCTGGGGCTCCATATAGCTCTGGTGGACCCACGGCGTGCGGAATTCGCGCTCGACGACGACATCTGCTTCGAGCATGGCTTTGTCGGTGTCGCCGCGGGTGTAGCGCTGGTGGCTGGCGACGTTCGGCGCTTGCGGCGTCTCCTGCTGCGAACCACCGGCGGCGGCGCCATGCATGGCTAACTCTTCGTCATTGTTATTGGCCCGCATGCGAACGACGGGCGCGTCGACCCGCATCGCGTCAAGCATGCCGACCGACGGGGTCGATGCTTCGTATTCGATGTGGACCACCTGAGCGCCGTCCTCGGCCGCCGCTTCGGTCTCCGCCAGGACGACGACGACGGGTTGGCCGACATAGATCGCTCGCTCGTAGGCGAGCATGATGCTGCGGTTTTCCACCGCTTCGCGCAGGTTCTTGACGGGCAGGTCCTGGGCAGCGAGAACCGCGACGACGCCTGGAGTCGCTTCGGCCTCGGATTTGTCGATAGAAATGATGCGCGCTGACGCGTACGGACTGCGCACCAGCCGGCCGTGCAACAAGCCCGGCAGCACCAGGTCGCCTGTATAGCGCACCTGACCGGTCAATCGTTCTGGCGAGTCGGCCCGCCGCAATCGCTTGCCGACCAAGCGAAATGTTGTTTGCTCTTCCACAGCCATGGCGGACTCATTCTACGGGGGCCTAACGCCACAGCCGTCCGTAAGAGGCGGTGGGTACCATGGCCAGGTGACGCGCGGGCAAGGCACGCCTGATGGCTAGCTCGCAATACGACCTGCTGATCGTCGGCGCCGGGCTGGCGGGCCTGACGGCTGGCCTGTACGGCGCGCGCTTCGGCCTGCGCACGGCGATCGTCGAACATCTAGCCGCCGGCGGCCAGGTCATGAACGTCGAGAAGATCGACACGTTCCCCGGTTTTCCACACGGCATCGCCGGCTTTGACCTGGGCCCACTGGTCCAGGAACAGGCCGAAAAAGCCGGCGTCGAGTTCGTTATGGACACGGCAACGGACCTCGCTGCAGTCCCCGAGGAAAAGCAGCTGCGGTTGCGGTGCGCAGGCGCCGAACTCACCAGCCGCGCCGTCATCGTCGCCGCGGGATCCGCGCTACGGCCGCTCGGTATTGAGGGCGAAGCCGAGTTCCTGGGCAAAGGCGTGTCGCATTGTGCGTCGTGCGATGCGCCGTTTTTTGTCGGCAAGGACGTCTGCGTCGTCGGCGGCGGCGACTCGGCGCTCGACGAAGCTGCAGTCCTGAGCGAGCATGGCGTCGGCCGAGTGCTCGTCGTGCACCGCGGCCCAGATTTTAGGCGAGCACAACAGGCCGCTGTCGACCGCCTGTCTTCGCTGCCAAACGTGGAAACGTCGTATTCGAGCGAGCTGGTCGGCATCGAGGGCGGCGACACGGTCTCGTCAGTTCGCGTGCGAACAGCTGGGATCGAGCGCCAGGTCACCGTCGCGGGAGTGTTCGTGTTTGTCGGCCTGGAGCCGAACACCGCATTTATTCAGGGACTCGTAGACCTGGATGCCAGCGGGCACGTAACAGTTGACCTGGCGCTACGCAGCTCAGTGCCAGGTGTGTTCGCCGCGGGCGACATCCGCCAGGGTGCGGCTGGCCAGCTGGTCTCAGCCGCCGGCGACGGCGCCACCGCGGCTGTGTCCGCCGCCCGCTACCTCCGCGGCTGGTAGCTTCGCGCGCCTCGTTCCTGGAAACTGGGCCAGGCCCCAGTCGGCGATGGCATCGACGACTGGCAATAGCGCCTCGCCCGCGGGCGTGAGACCGTAGGCAAAACGCGGCGGCCGCGTGCTGTAGGGCGTCGCGTCAACCAACCCCGCCGCGGCCAGGCGTTTCAACCGATCGGCGAGGATGTTGGTCGGGATGCGCTCGGGTGAGGCCACAAAATCGCCGAAACGCGACTTGCCATGAAAGAGGTCGCGGATGACGAGCAGGGTCCAGCGATCACCGATCAGGTCGAGCGCGTTGGCGACGGGACACATGGAGCGCAGCGCGGCGGGAGTTTCAGGAGTGGCCATAGCCAGGAAGGTCACTTGCAGTTTACAACACACCCCCGTACACTGGCGTCACTTGTGATATGAAAGCCACCTTGCCGCTGGTTGCCCAGCAGCGCCCGCAGGCCGTCGCCGACGGACCACCTGCCAGCGCCACCACTCAGCGCATCCTCGACGGACCCATCCTGACCACGCTGTTGCGCATGGCGTTGCCGAACATCATCCTCGTTGTCGTCCAGGCCCTGTCGAGCGCCGTCGACGCGTTCTATCTCGGCCGTCTCGGGCCCGACGTCCTGGCTGGCGTCGCCCTCGTCTTTCCCGTCTGGATGCTGATGGTGACGACGTCGGCCGGCGCCCTGGGTGGTGGCATCAGCGCCGCCGTTGCCCGCGCCCTCGGCGGCGGCCGCCGTGACGACGCCAACGCCCTGGTCGCCCACAGCCTGCTGCTGGCGACGGCGGTTTCTCTCCTCTTCAGCGCGGTCGTGCTGCTGGGTGGTCCGATCCTCTACCAGGCGATGGGCGGCAGCAACGCCGCCTTGAACGCCGCGATCGGGTACTCGACGGCCATCTTCGCCGGAGCGCTGTTTGTCTGGCTGGTCAATGCCCTGGCCAGTTTGCTGCGCGGGTCCGGCGAGATGCTCGCGCCAGCATTGGTCATCGTTGGCGGCGAATTGCTGCATATCGTCCTCGCCCCGCTGCTGATTTTTGGCCTCGGTCCATTCCCGGCACTCGGCGTGGCGGGGGCCGGCGTGTCGCTGGTCACGTCTTATGCGATCCGCGCCGTCGTGCTCGGCGGCTACCTCCTGGGCCGCCGCGCGGCAGTCAGCCTGCCGCGAAATCCGCTCAAGCTGCGGGCCGACCTGTTCTGGGACATCTTGCGCGTCGGCCTGCCCGGCGCGGTCAACACGTTGATGACGAACGTCAATGTGATGGCCATCACGACGCTGGTCGGCTCGTCTGGCGTGCTGGCACTGGCTGGCTATGGTCTCGCCGCGCGGTTGGAATACCTGCAGATCCCGCTCGTGTTCGGCTTCGGCACGGCGCTGGTGACGATGGTCGGCACCAACATCGGCGCGGGTCAGGTGCAGCGCGCGCGCCGCGTAGCCTGGATCGGCGCCGGTGTTGCCGCGGTCGCGACGGGCTCGGTCGGGCTCTTCGTGGCAGTGCTGCCAGAGCTGTGGCTAGGTTTGTTTACCAGTGAGCCAGCGGTGCGGGCCGTCGGCGAGACCTACTTGCGGATTGTCGGGCCGACGTACGCGTTTTTCGGCCTGGGTCTGGCGCTGTACTTCGCCGCGCAGGGGGCGGGCCAGCTCACCCCCGCGCTGCTCGCCGGCTTCGGGCGGTTGGTGGTGGCGGTCGCGGGTGGTTGGCTCGTGCTGAACTGGCTGCACCTCGATCTGCCGTGGCTGTTCGCTTCGATCGGCGTGGCCTTTGTGTTGTTCGGCGTGGCGCAGGCGCTCGCGGTCAATAGCGCGATTCGCGGCGTCGCTACTGCCCGGCCAGCCGAGCCACGACTGGCGCGAACGCGTCCATGACCCGATCGAAAATCATGATGTACGACAACCCCAGCCGATCCCGTCGCTCCTGGAGCAAATCGACGATGGCATCGACGCTGCCGACCAGGAACGACGGCGAGCCCTCGATCTGCGACGTTGCTAGCTGGAGCTGGCTCCCCAACGCCTCGATCGCGCCGCGTCGGTCGTCTGTCACGACGGTCCGTGCGGCAAAGACATTGAGCTCGAGGTCGGCGAACCGCTCGCCGGCCGCCACGCGTACGATTGCCACCTGAGCAGCGCAGTCGGTCGGTGATTTTGTAGAACTGACCGTCAAAGCTGAACGGCCCTTCAGCGGCGAAGAACATCTTGATGATGGCCAGCGCCTCGGCAAGCCGCGCCACTCGCACGCCTGGCAGATCGAATGGCAGACCCGAGGCGGTGTAATCGCTGGTCATCCAGCCGGCGCCGAGTCCAAGCTCCAGCCGACCGTCGGTGAGCAGGTCGATGGTTGCGGCTTCTTTGGCCATTCAGGCGAGGCCTTGTGGGCGACCGCCGCGCGCGCGGGCGACCCAGACGTCGCGGACGGACTGCCCGCGTCAGCCGAGGCGCCGTCGAGAGGTCCGACCGATGCCCCATTTGGCTCTGACCACCCGACCCTTCGAAATGGTCAGGTCCACAGTCCACGCGGGCGCATTCAACCAATGGCGCCGCCTGTCCGCTCAGAGCAGCGCCACGACGTCCAGGACCGTTGCCGTACTGGCATCCAGCCAGGTG
>DASYKL010000446.1:0-7774 GCA_035995405.1 Chloroflexota bacterium | reverse complement strand
AGCGGTTGTTCAACAACCAGCCGCGGCCTATCGTGCCGGTCTTCCAGAACACGTGCTACCCGCCGAACCAGCCGACCGCGAGGCGCTCTTACCAGTTCGGTCAGGCGATTGGCGAGGCAATCCGGGCCTGGGATGAGCCAGCGCGCGTGGCGGTCATCGCCTCCGGCGGCCTGAGTCACTTCGTCGTCGACGAGGAGCAGGATCGCAAAATCCTGACGGCGCTCGAGCAAAAGGACGCCGCAACGTTGCAGTCACTGCCGAAAGAGCGTCTGTATTCGGCCACGTCCGAGAGCTTGAACTGGGTGGCGCTTGGCGGGGCGATGGAAAAAGAGTCGTCGCTCAACTTCGAGTTGGTCGACTATGTGCCCGTGTACCGCACACCCGCCAACACCGGCGGCGGCTGGGCGTTCGGCAGATATCGCTAGGGGTTGGGGGCTGGGATCTGGGAGCTGGGGAAGCCGTAAAAGACTGACCCCCCCCAAATCCCAGATCCCAACTCCCAGCTCCCCGGAGGAAACATGCTCAAACCCGAACAAAACCGCGCGTTGATGGAAGTCGGGCCCGGTACGCTCATGGGCGACCTGCTGCGGCGGTACTGGACGCCTTTCGCAGCCGCCGCCGAGATGGACAAGACACCAGTCAAAACTGTCCGCCTGATGGGCGAAGACCTGGTCCTTTACAAGGACGGCAGCGGCAATTACGGCCTCGTCGATCGACACTGCCCACACCGACGCGCCGATATGTCCTACGGCTGGGTCGAAGAGTGCGGCTTGCGTTGTAACTACCACGGCTGGAAGTTCGACCATGACGGCGCGTGTATCGATCAGCCATTCGAGGAGATCGCTCACCCCGACGCGCGCTTCAAAGACCGCATCACGATCAAGTCCTATCCCGTGAAAGCAGTCGCCGGTCTGCTGTGGGCCTATATGGGCCCGCTGCCAGCACCAGAGGTGCCGGTCTGGGAGCCATTCACCTGGAGCAATGGCTTCGTTCAGATCGTCATGACCGAGATCCCCTGCAACTGGTTCCAGTGCCAGGAGAACTCGATCGATCCGGTCCACTTCGAATGGCTCCACGACAACTGGGGTCAGCGCATTCGCGGCCAGGCCAACGGCAAGAAACCCCCCACACACCTGCGCATCGCTTTCGACGAGTTCGAGCACGGCTTCACCTACCGCCGCATCCGCGAAGGTCAGTCCGAGCAGGACGAGCTATGGACTGTCGGCCGCGTCTGCCTGTGGCCAAATTGCCTGTTCACGGGGAACCACTTCGAGTGGCGCGTGCCGGTCGACGACAACACCACCCTCAGCGTCGGCTGGTTCTTCGATCGCGTGCCTGAAGAGATGGAGCCCTTCCGTCAGCAGCGCATCCCGTACTGGTACGGTCCGCTCGTCGATGAGAAGACCGGTCGCTGGATCGACTCACATGTGATGAACCAGGACTTCGTCGCGTGGGTCGGCCAGGGCGGAATCGCCGATCGCACCCAGGAGCATCTAGGCGAAAGCGACCGCGGCGTCATCCTGATGCGCAAACGTCTGCTCGAGGAAGCCGAACGGGTCAAGCAAGGCGAAGAGCCGAAGTCAGTCATCCGCGATCCAAAGGAAGCGCGCTTCGTTCAGCTGCCGATCGTCAATCGCAATTTCTTCCTGGCTGGTTATTCCTTGCGCGATGTCGCCAAGGGCGAAAACTCATTCCGCTATCCACGGAACTTCGTATTCCAGGCAGGCCAGCCGGAGGAGATCACCCACGAGTACCGCGAGGCGATGGGCATGGATCGGGTTGAACAGTACACCGAGATCCCAACCGTGCCCACAGCTGCCGGAGTCGCTCCGTAGCCTCTTAAACCTGCCCGCCAACAAGACCTAGCCCGTGGCGTGCCGCTCAGGGTACGCCACGGTATCCCCGAACCCGCAATGGAGGTCAGCACCGTGTGGTGTTTAGGTAGATGCGCCCAGGCCCAGGTCCTGGCGTTATGAGTGACACGCTCGTCCACGTGACCAACGCTCCTCGGCCCGAGGCAGCCTACGAGCTCCTGAGTGAGCGCTACCGCGTGGTGACGCGCGACGAGGGATCGACGGCCAGGCTGGCCGAGACGGGATCGGACCGCATCAACGTGTGGGGCAGCGACGCCGCGTTGCGTCTGGCGCTCGATGCGCCCGACGCCATCGAAGCGCTGATCCTCGAGGCTCCTGCCGCGCCGGCCGACCTCGATCGACTCGCGGGGCTGAACGTCCCCACGTTGGTGGTGTACGGCACGCGGGACACCGTGACGGCCCCGGCGACAGGTCGCGTCTATCGCCAGACGTTGCCCAACTGCAATTACGTCCTGGTTTACAACGCGGGTCACGAGATTGCGGTCGACCGACCCGAAGCGTTCGTGAGCCTGGTCGCCGACTTTCTCGAACGACGCGAAGCGTTCATCGTGACGCAAAAGAGTTCGCTGCTGCATCCATGAGTCGATCGGGCTCGCGTCCGCAGCGCGCGTCCGAAGACGTCGTCGCCCAGATCCTGGACACCTTCTATACCGAGCGGATGAAGCCGGGCGAATGGCTGGGCACCGAAGCCGAGCTCGCTGAACGCTTCAACGTCAGTCGCGTCACCATCCGCGACGCGGTCAGCGCCCTTTCGGCGCGTGGCTTGGTCGAGGTCCGCGTCGGCGCGCGCGGCGGACTGCGCATCGCGACGAGCGACCCCGACCGCTTGATCGACGCCTTCTCGATTCAGCTTCGGCTGATGGGACTCACCCGCGACGAGCTGTTCGAAGCCATGCTGGCAATTGAACCGGTCACCGCGGCGCTCGCTGCCGAACGGGCCAGCGATGTCCAGATCGCCAATCTGCAGGCCCTGGTCGAGCAGTCCCGAACGGTGCTCGACGAGCCCGAGCCGTTCACCAATCTGGCCGTCGGCTTTCACCAGGCTCTGGCAGATATGTCAGCCAACCGCGCCTTACGCGCATCGCTGGCGGCGCTGCGCTCGACGCAGCTGGCGCACCTCGGCCCGCCCACGACGCGGCCGGTTGCCGAACGCGTTGCGCGCATCCATTTCGGCATCTTCGAAGCGATTGCGGCGCGCGATGCGGTGCTCGCCAGGGAGCGTATGCTCGAGCACCTCGCCGGACTCAGCAGCGGCGACGCCAGTCACACGGCTGCCCGGCTCGTCGCCTCTGTCTGACGCACACCCAGGAATTCGAAGACGGCGGCCAGGAATTCTTCGGGGACCGCTGCAGAGAGCACATGCGGCGCGCCCTCGATGCGCACGAGCCGTGCACCAGGAATCTGGCTGATGAAATTCTGGGCGCTGTCCGGCGAGATCATGCCATCCGCGGTGCCCCAGATCACCAGGGTCGGGGCGCTGATGTTTTTCAGCTGCTCGAACAGGTCCGCGTCGAACGGCGGCCGGGTGCTACCCAGGCGCGCCGAGTTGTGCCGATTGCGTGTACGCCGCTCAGCCTCGGTCGGACCTGGCTGCTCGTCTGGCGGTCGACCGTACAACAGCACACTGACCTGTTGCGGACTCAGGTCGAGTAACCGCGGGCCGTCGCCGGCGCGCAGCCCGGCAGGCGCCGCCAGGATGAGCCGCTCGACGACGTCTGGATGGCGTGCGGCAAGCCAGCTGGAGACCCCACCGCCGAATGACTCACCGATGACGATGGCGCGGGCGCCAGCTACTTGACGGATGAAGTCGGCCATGACGTCGGCGACGTCGCGCGGGTCCTTGGCGTGGCCTTGCGTCGAGTTGTCGAAGCCGGGCATCGACGGCACGAGCACGCGAAAACGTTGGGCCAGACCAGCGAAGGCGCGCTCATCGAGGCGGAACCCGCCGCCGCCGTGCAGCATGACGATGGGCTGGCCGCTACCGGTCTCGCGGTACTGAATGTCCGTGTCAGCGACCCGAGCGGTTTTTTCTTCGAGATACATCACAGGGACGCCTGACGGCCCGTACCTTCGAGCAGCGCCTGGCGGCGGTAGAGCGCAAACGGTTTCTGGATCGGGCCGTCGTCAAAAGAAAACAGCACGGCGGGCGGCTCGCCGCTGGCTACTTCATGCTCACGCCAGGCCCACGTTGGGGCGCAGAACGTATCGCCTTTCTCCCAGCTCAAGATGACGCCGCCAATCGTGCTCGTGCCGCGCCCATCGAGGACGTGATAAATGCGGCTGGCGGTGTCACGCACGGCGCGGGTGTGCTCGCCAGGACGAACGAGCTGGGCGTGCGCATCGATGGTCGGCAGCGTCGGTCCGCCTGTGAGCGGGTTGACGTAGTCGAGCATGACGCCCTCTTCTTCGGACACCGCGTCGCCCGTACGAGCCATCAACTCGAGTGTTTCGCATACGTCGTCGTAGCGGTAGTTCAGAATGGGTGAGTAATTGCCTACAAATCTGTCGTTGTGCGGCCGGAAGCCACGGTTGTAGCGCAGCTGCGAGTCGTCTAGCTCGCGGGTGACGGGTTGTATTTGGGTGCCGTCGCCTAATTCCTCATAGAACATCGCGTTCAGCGCCAGGACGAAAGGCATGTCCAGGCCATCGAGCCACAGCATGGGCTCGGTGGTTTCGTTGCCATGGTCATGCCAGGCCCAGTTCGGCGTCGTGACAAAGTCGCCGGGTCGCATGAGCGTTTTTTCGCCTTCGACCGTCGTGTAGGCACCATTGCCCTCGACGATGACGCGCAATGCCGAAGGCACGTGGCGGTGGGTGGGCGCGATCTCGCCGGGCATGATCAGCTGGATGCCGCTGAACAGCGTCTGCGTCGCCCCAGGTGCGCCATTCAAGCCCGGGTTGAGGTACATCAAGACTCGCCGCTCGGCTTCTTCCGCCGAAATTCGACGACCCGCTTCGAGAATGCGTGGACGCACGTCCGACCATTTCCACAGGTGGGGCACGATCTGCGTATTCGGCTCCGCGGTGAACGCATCACTGAGCACCAGCCACAGCGGCTTCAGCCACAATTGACGCAAGTCGTCCAGGTCCAGCCCGGCGGTGTTCTTGCTGCCAGGCCCTTCGCGTTTTGCTCGGGCCGCGGTCTCAATAGCCATGGCGGCAATCCTCCCTGTTCTGCGTGATCGTAACGCGGCACCATTCATGCGACCATGGGCATGTGGCTGAGCGCGCAACAGCGGGGGTGCCCACCGCATGGCTCCGTGCGCTGCTGCTGCCGCTGATCGTCCTGTCCTGGCTCGCCCTGCTGCTGCTAGCCCTGTGGGTACTGGGCCACTTTACCCGCACGATCCTGCTGGTCACGTTGGCCGCTGTGCTGGCGTTTGCTTTTACCCCGCTGGCCAGGTTCTTCAGCCGCTGGGCGCCGCGCCCACTTGCAATTGGACTGGCATATCTCCTCGGACTGGGTGTCGTTTTCGGCTGCGGCGCCTACATCGTCGCGACGTCGGTATCACAGGTCACCAGTCTGGTCAGCAACCTGCCCCAGTACGCTACGCAAGCGCAGGCGCTGGCACCACGTCTCGACGACCTGCTGACACCGCTTGGCTTTGTCCCAGGCACCGCAGGCGACCTGCAGAACCAGCTCCTGGCCCAGATTCAGGCGGCGGGCACGGCGGTGGCCCGAGATCTGATTCCGCAGCTGGCCGCGTTCTTCGGCACCATCGTCGACCTCATCCTGGTCCTGATCCTGAGCATCTACCTGTGCGCCGATGGCGCCCGCATCGCCCACTGGCTGAATACCCAGACCCCGGGCGGCCGCGCCCGCGCGCGGGCCCAGCTCCTGGTTGCAGTAGTCAACCGTGTGGTCGGCGGGTACATCCGTGGCGTCCTGACGCTGGCGACCCTGATCGGCGTCATGGTCGGCGTGGGCCTGGCATTGCTGGGCGTGCCCTATGCCGTTTTGCTCGGCGTGCTGGCCTTCTTCATGGAGTTCGTACCAATTCTTGGTGTGTTCATCTCTGGCGCGGCCTCAATCTTGATCACCATCGCCTTCTACCCCGAACCCCTACGACCGCTCATCGTGTTGGCCTATTTTGTCTTCGTCCACGTCATCGAAGGCGACGTCGTCGGCCCGCGCATAATGGGTCGAGCCGTAGGAATTCACCCAGCCACGGGCCTGGTGGCGCTCGTCGCAGGCACCGAGATGTTCGGCGTCTGGGGCGCCCTGTTTGCGGCTCCGGTCGCCGGGTTGATGCAGGCCATCCTGGTCGCGGCGTGGATCGAGTTTCGCGGCGGCCGGCCGCAAGACGCCCTCGAAGCCATAGCGGCTGAAACGGCCCAGGCCGCCGACGAGCACCTGGACTCAGAACGACCGATCGCTGCTGAACGACTCTGATAAGGTACTTCGCAGAACCTTCGAACATGGATCCTCTTCCGCCGCAACGCGGTGTCGGTCCCACGGTGCCGCGCACGAACCCGGCTGACCGACGTGTCATTGAACAGGTCAGACGCTCCCGACCCGGCGATGCCGTGGTGCGCGTCTCACGGCCCAAATTCACCGGCTTTGCCCGTCGCGGCCAGGGGCGCCTGGAAGCAAGCCTGACACTCGAGGAGCCGCGCGGCGCCTGGGGCAAGATCTGGCGCGTCCTGGTCGGCGCGCCGATCCACAGTGAGCTCGAGATCAACGAGCGGCTGAGCAAGAAGAAGGCCCTGGCCGTCTTCTCGTCCGACGCGCTGTCGTCAGTCGCCTACGCCCCACAAGCCACCCTCGTGGTCCTGCTCGCCGCGGGTACCAGCGCCCTGAGCTGGTCGCTACCGATCTCGATCGCGGTCATCTTGCTCCTGGCCGTCGTTGTCTTCAGCTATCGGCAGACCATCTACGCCTACCCGTCCGGCGGCGGTAGCTATATCGTTGCGCACGAAAACCTGGGTGAAATTCCTGGGCTGATCGCGGCCGCGGCACTTGCTGTGGGGTACATCCTCACGGTCTCCGTCTCGATCGCCTCGGCTATCGACCAGCTAGTGTCGGCCGTGCCGACACTGTTCCCATTGAAAGTGGGGCTGGGCATCGCCGCGGTGGCGCTGGTCACACTGGCTAATCTGCGGGGTATCCGCGAGTCGGGCAGCATCTTCGCCGCTCCGACGTATGTCTTCCTCGGCGCGATGTTCGCCATGGTCGGCGGCGGCCTGTTCCTGTACTTCAGCGGCCAGTTGTCCGTGCCACCGCCCGAATATCTGCCACCGCCAACCGAAGGACTCAGCCTGTTCCTGTTGCTGCGCGCCTTCGCCGTTGGTTCGGCGGTCATGACCGGCACCGAAGCCATCTCCAATGGCATTCCGGCGTTCAAACCGCCGGAGTCGAAAAACGCGGCCCAGACCATCGTCACCATGGCCACCATCCTGGCCGTGATGTTCCTTGGCCTGTCGTTTCTGATCGTCGTCGGCCAGATCATTCCGCAACGCGATGAGTCAGTCATCTCGCTCTTGGCCCATGCGGTCTTCGGGACCGGGCCGGGCTATTACATCGTCCAATTCTCGGCGGTACTGATCCTGGTGCTGGCGGCGAACACTGCCTACGCCGACTTCCCCCGGCTGGCTTCATTGCTCGCTCGAGACGAGTATGTGCCGAAGCAGCTGGCATTCAGAGGCGAGCGTCTGGCGTTCTCGAATGGCATTCTGATTCTGGGTGTGCTGAGTGCGCTGCTGATCGTCGTGTTCGGCGGATCGGTCGAAGCCTTGCTGCCCCTCTACGCCGTCGCTGTGTTCACCGCGTTCACGCTGTCGCAGGCTGGGATGGTCCGATACTGGCTGCGCACACACGGCCCCGGTTGGCGGCGGCGCCTCGTGCTGAACGCCGTGGGTGCGGCTGCAACGGGGATCGTCACCGCCGTTGTCGTCTACAC
>DASYKL010000445.1:0-4026 GCA_035995405.1 Chloroflexota bacterium | reverse complement strand
ACCCCCCCAGCTCCCAACTCCCAGCCCCCAACCCCTACGCATAAATATCCGTCATCAACTGATCGATGGTCGGCTCGGGACTGTTCTTGGCGAATTCGACCGCTTCGTCGATCTGCGCCTCGATCTGCTTCTCGAGTACGGCGATCTCCTCGGGTCGCAGGACGCCGCGGTCGACCGCGGCTTGTTTGACCCGTGCGATGGGGTCCTGCAGCCGCCATTGCTCAACTTCTTCCTTCTCCCGATAGTTGAGCGGATCGCCCGCGTGGTGGCCGTGGAAGCGGTACGTGTTGCACACCAGATAGGCCGGCCCATCGCCACGTCGCGCGCGCTCGACGAACTCGCTGGCCTGGGTGTTCACGGCGAACAGGTCCATGCCATCGACCGTCACCCCCGGGATGCCATAGCCTGCCGCGCGGCGCGCCGGATCACCACCGGCGATGCTCCAGTCCGACCTGGCCGACATGGCGTACTGGTTGTTCTCACAAACAAAGACCACCGGCAGCTTCCAGATGGCCGCCAGATTCGTCGTCTCGTGCAGGATGCCCTGTTCGAGCGCGCCATCGCCAAAGAAGCAGATCGCGACCGAGCCCGTGTTTTGCAACCTCGCGGTCAGCGCCGCCCCGGTGGCCAGACCCATGCCGCCGCCGACAATCCCGTTGGCGCCGAGCATGTGCTTGTCCATGTCGGCAATGTGCATGCTGCCGCCTTTACCGCCAGAGTAACCCGTCGCTCGACCGAGCAGCTCGGCCATCATTTTCTTCGGGTCGCCACCCTTGGCGATAGTGTGGCCGTGACCACGATGGGTGCTGGTCACATAATCGTCTGGCCGCAGCGCCTGCATGACGCCGACGCCAACGGCTTCCATGCCGATGTAGGGGTGGGTGGTACCGCGCATCTCGCCGGCGCGATAGAGCGCCAGGGCGCGCTCGTCGAAGTGGCGGATGGTCAGCATCAGCCTGAGCGCTTCGCGCAGATCTAACGGCGGGCCAGGCTCTGCGTTGCGGGTCTGGCGGTCGTCAGAGACAAGCTGCTCGGTCATCGATGGTGACTCCTCCTCTTTAGCCTGCCAACGGCGGATCGAGCCCCCACGCTGACCTCCACCGTCAGGGGTGGAGCATAACCCGAATGGCGCCGTCGCGGCGCTCGACGAAGGTCGACCAGGCCTCAGAAAAATCCGCGAGTGGCAGGTGGTGGGTGATCAGCGGCGCAACGTCGACGGATCCTCGCGCCAGCAACGCCAGGCCGCGTCTGGATACGCCACGCGGGTTGGCCAGCGCGCCATGGATGTCGAGGTGGCCGCGAACAATCGTGCTCAGGTCGACCCCACTTAGCTCGCGGCCTGGCCCGGTCGCGCCGGCGAGGACCACGCGTCCGCCGCGTCGCGCCAGGGCGATCGCCTGACGAGCGGCCTCGGCGGTCCCAGCGAACTCGACGACGAGGTCGGCGCCGACATCACCGAGCACGTGCTTTGTCTGCTGGACCGCTTCGTCGCCGTGGGCCACGACCACGGCATCGGCCATACCCATCAGCCGGGCGACCCGTTCGGGGCGCGTGCCGAGCAGCACTACCTGCGCCGCGCCGAGCGCGCGTGCTACTTGTGCGGCCAGGCCGCCGAACGCGCCGGCACCGATGACGACCACCGTCTCACCAGCTTGCAAGTTGCCGCGTTCGACCGCGTACAGGGCAATGCCGATGTTGTCGGCAAACGCGCCTTCATCCCAGCTGAGGGCATCTGGCAGCCGGTGCAGGGCTTTCACTGACACAGCCACGTATTCAGCGAGCCCGCCGGGCACGGTGAAGCCGATATGGGCATGACCTTTGTCCCGCCGGCCGTAGTTCAGACAGAGCTGATACAGCCCTTCGAGACAGCGAGCGCAGCGGCCGCAGCCGACGTGCACTTCCACGCCAACACGGTCGCCGATCGCAACTTCATCGACGTCGGGCCCGACTTCGACGACTTCGCCCGAAAACTCATGACCAGGTATATGGGGAAAGACCGTCCCCGGGAAGAGACCGCCGAAGACTTTCTGGTCCGTGCCGCAGATCGTCGCCGACCGCACACGCAGCAGCGCCTCGGCGGCCACAGGCGTTGGCCGCGGCACGTCGTCGCGCACCGCGAAACGACCCGCCGCCGACAGCACCACGGCTTTCACCGACGCGCCACCGCTCAGCCGTGGCTCGGCTGGACGAGGACCTTGAGGGCGCCGTCGACGCGATCGGCGAACGTGTGCAACGCCTCGCCATACTCCTCCAGCCCAAACGTGTGTGTCACCAGCGGTGCGACCCTGACCCGCCCGGCGACGATCAAGGGGATGACCTCTTCCATCGTGTTGCGATTGGCCCGCACGCCGAACAGGTCGATCTCTTCCAGGACGATCTTCTGCATCGGCAAGGCCGTGTCGCCTTCGGTCGGCACCCCCGTAAACGCCACCCGACCACCTTTTCGCAGCACGTCGACCGCCTGGCGGATACTGGCCTGCGTGCCGCCAGCGTCGATCGCAACATGGGCGCCTTTGCCGTTGGTCAATTTGCGCACTTCGGCGACCGGGTCCTGCTCGCGATAGCTCACCGTCGTAAAGCCGAGGTCAGCGGCACGTCGCAGCCGGTCGCCCGAACCGGTCACGATGACCTGTGTGGCGCCGAGCGCCAGGGCGCAGTCGGCTATCAGAAAGCCCATGGGGCCGGCGCCGACGACGACGACCGTGTCACCTGGCTCGATGCCGGGTCGCTTGACCGAGTGCAGGGCGATGCTGGCGGTATCGATCATCGACCCGAGCGGCAGGTCGATCTCGTCGGGCAGCGCGAAAACCGACTTGATCGAATGGACGACGTACTCCGCATTGGCGCCTTGCGAGTAGTGGCCGTATTGATGGTGGAGCGGTTCGCGGCCGTAGTTGTCGCACAAGTTGTAACGACCGACACGACACATGCGGCAGTACCCGCAGCCCGCGTGCGACGTGCCGGCGACGCGTTGCCCGACGTGCCAGCCGAGCTCGCCGGCCTGCGATCCGACTTCGACAACCGTGCCTGACCACTCGTGGCCAGGGATAAATGGATAGCTCTTCGGCCAGCGACCAGGGAAACGGCCTTCGTAGATGTGCAGGTCGGTGCCGCAGATGGCCACCGAGTCCACCCTGCTCAACACCTCTAGCGGCCCTGGACGTGGCACGGGTACGTCGTCACGGACCACGTGGCGATTCGGTTCAGTAAGCACCACCGCGCGCATCGTCCCCATCAGTAGGTCAGACCCCCGGACTGCCGCTGCGCATCGGCCATGACACGCGCGGGAGGCCGCTTCGCGTCGTCGCGTTGTGGCTGTGCGCCAGGCGGCGTGGCGCCCTCAATGCCCGGCGAAGCCATATCCAGAAAAGCCGCGACTCGGCAAACGCAGCCTTCCCCGCCTTCCCAGCGCCACGGAAACGCGCCGATTGTCACTCGTTGGCCCGCGATTTCGGACAGCTCACCACCAAGGTTCTCGAGCATGCACACATTGCTGCGGGCCGTCCGATAGTGCACGTACTCGAAGTCACTCTCGGGCAGGGTCTCTTCGATCGGTCGACCCGTCATTTGCTCGTATTCACGCACCAGGTCAGGTCGCATCCAGCGAATGCGGACGTACAGCGAGTGGTCCATCGAGGCCAGGTCAGCACCCAGCCATTTGATCTTTTTCTCATCGATCAGATAGTCGATCACTGCTGGTTGGGGACCGGGATGGCGATCGAAATACATCACGTCGTCGCGTGTCGGCTTCGTCCAGTTGTATCGATCCCAACCCGTGTACAGAATGACGATGTCGCCTTCGCGGATCTCTTCGCCGCGCGGGACAGCATTGAGCACGTCGTCCAGCGAATAATGGGCCCACGGCTTGGTCACACTGCGCAGGTCGAGGACGAGCCCCGTCCCCACCAGGTCAGCCAGCGGGATCTCGCCCAGGTGCTTGCCCGTCTCGCTGTAATGGATGGGCGCATCGATATGCGTGCCCGTATGCATATTGGTTTTGACCAGCACGGTGCTCTTGCGATCGCG
>DASYKL010000444.1:0-9572 GCA_035995405.1 Chloroflexota bacterium | reverse complement strand
GCCATTTCTCGGCCGACCGGATGGTCGATGACTATTTGCGCCTCTACGAGCAGATCGTGGCGCAGCATTACACTTTGGTGAGAGATCGTTAATTATCGCGCGCGAAGCCAATTAATAGTCGCCATGGCCCATGTTCCAGCGTGTAGGCTCCGGTAGAGCGACAGGCCGCTATGAGCATCGATCACCAGGTACAGGCTGAATATGAGCAGGCTCGCCGCAAAGCCTCGTGGCGGAATATCGTCAGTCGTCTGACCGGCCAGCGCAACGAGCTGTTGCGCTTTGAAGAGGTCCGCCGCCAGCTACGCGCCCAGGGTCGTCGCGACGCCGGAGCACGCCCCGTGCCGCTCGATGCGATCGTTGGCAGTGTCGGCCGCTACCGCGACTTTGATGCCGCGTTTTTGCCGCGCCAGACGCAGACCAAAGGCCGCTGGCTGAGTATCGATCGGGCCCACCATGAAGAGGTGAGCCTGCCACCCGTCGAGTTGTATCGCCTGGGTGAAACGTATTTCGTGAAAGACGGAAACCACCGCGTGTCCGTCGCCCGCGAGCGCGGCCAGGTCTATGTCGACGCTACCGTCATCGAGCTGCAAGCCGCGGTGCCGATAGGCTCGCTGGCCGAGCTGGAGGAGTGGATCGGCCGGCAAGATGCTGTCGCTTTTTTGTCGACAACGCGATTGCTCGAGCTACGACCAACAGCCAACGTCTTCTTGACGCTGCCGGGCCAATACGAGCGACTTCTGGAGCACATCTCCGTCCACCGCTGGTTTCTAGGCGTTGAAGCAGATCGTGAAATCTCCTATCCAGACGCGGTTGCGAGCTGGTACGACCACGTCTATTTGCCACTGGTGCAGGGCATTCGCGAGGCTAGCGTTCTACGTGAGTTTCCCAAACGCACCGAAGCTGATCTGTACCTGTGGCTGATCGAACACCTGTGGTATTTGCGCGAAGAAGGCGCTCTCGATGAAGACATGCCGCTTGATGCGGCCGCGCGGCTGTACGCCGGTGACTTCAGTCAGCGACCGACGCGGCGACTGGTCCGCGGTCTGCAGGCGTTGGCGCGGCTGCGTCTGTGATTACGGGGCTGTAATCACAAACAGCGGACCGCCATTGCTATACTCTTGGGTTCGATACATGACAGAACTTCAAGGCTGCCGAATGGCAGGGGGCCACACTGAGGGGCAACATGCACCCGTCTGAGCTGTTTCAGCGGTTGCCCAGCAATCCGCTCCTGACGGCGGCAGACTGGCCGTACCCGGTGCACAGCGTCTTCAACCCGGGCGCGACCCAGCTGCCCTCGGGCGAGACACTGCTCCTGGTCCGCGTCGAAGACCGCCGCGGCATCTCCCATCTGACCGCCGCTCGCAGCACCGACGGCGTGACCAACTGGCGCATCGACCGACAACCGACCTTCTCGGCCCAGCCAGAACGCTATCCAGAAGAGCTGTGGGGCGTCGAAGACGCTCGCATCGTGCCGCTCGACGGCCTCGGCGAGTACGCCGTGACCTACACCGCTTACTCTCGCGCCGGCCCACTGGTCGCGCTGGCCCTGACCGACGACTTCCGCACCTTCGAGCGGCACGGCGCGATCATGTCGCCCGAAGACAAAGACGCCGCCTTCTTCCCCCGCCAGTTCGGCGGACGGTGGGCACTTATCCATCGTCCTGTACCGCACACCGTAGGCGCCAAGGCCAACATGTGGCTGTCGTTCTCGCCCGACCTCAACAGCTGGGGCGACCACACCGTCCTGCTCGAGGCGCGCGACGGCGCCTGGTGGGATGCTGGCAAGATCGGCCTCTCGCCGCAACCGATCGCCACGCGAGAAGGCTGGCTGATCGTGTACCACGGCGTCCGCCACACCCCGGCTGGAGCGATCTATCGAGTCGGCCTGGCGCTGCTCGACCTGGACGATCCACGACGCGTCTTGCGCCGCGGGGACGACTGGGTTGTTGGCCCGCGTGAGCCGTATGAAGTCAGCGGCGATATCCCCAACGTCGTCTTCCCCTGCGGCGCCGTCCTCGACGCGCCGACGGGCGAGCTGCGCCTGTACTACGGCGCGGCGGACTCGTGCGTCGGACTCATGACTGCCCAGATCGACGACGTGCTCGATTGGCTGCGCACCCAACCCACTCCCATGGGCTCAGGCGATTAGCCGTATGCCACCGTCTGCCGCTAGCAGCCTGTCAATCGCTTTCGTCGCCACCTGCCCACCTCGCCAATGCGGCATCGCCACGTTCTCGAAGGACCTCGCACGGGCCCTCCAGGCGGCCGACCCGTCGGTGAAAATTCAGTGGGCAGCCATCAATGAAGCCACCTCCATCCATCCATACGGACCAGAAGTGCGTTGGCGCATCCGCCAGGGATTGCCGGATAGCTACCGCGCCGCGGCCGCGGCGCTCAACGCCTCGGACGTCGATGTCGTCAGCCTGCAACATGAATTCGGTCTGTACGGCGTCTGGGGCGACCCTTTCCAGGATCACCTCGTTTCATTTCTGGAGACCCTCCGCAAGCCGCTCGTGACGACGCTCCACTCGGTCCTGCCGCAGCCATCAGCGTCGGTCCTGGCTGCCGTGCGGCGTATCGCTCAGCGGAGCCACGAAGTTGTGGTCATGGCCGACCGCGCTCGATCGTTGCTCATCGACGATTACGGCGTTTCCCCGCGCAGCATCACGGTCATTCCTCACGGCGTGCCACCCGTCGAGCCGCACGGTCGGACCAGACTCAAAGAGCAGTTGGACCTCACCGGCCGCACAATCATCACCACGTTCGGCCTCGTCGATCCGCGCAAGGGTCTCGAATACATGATTGAGGCCATGCTCACCGTGCGCCAGTACGATCCGGCGGCGCTATACCTGGTGGTCGGCAAAACGCATCCGGACCTCGTCCGACGCGAAGGCGAAATCTATCGCCACCAGCTGTGGCAGCTGGTCCAGGAACTCGGTCTGCAAGAGCAGGTGGACTTTGTCGACGCGTATCTGAGACAGGCACAAATTGTCGACTACCTGTTGGCCAGCGACATCTACGTCACGCCGTATCTCGACCCGCAACAGATCACCAGTGGCACACTGGCCTACGCCCTGGGGGCGGGGAAAGCCATCGTCTCGACACCCTACCCCCACGCGGTCGAAGTGCTTTCTTCTGAACGCGGCATTCTCGTCCCGTTCCGTGACCAGGAACAGCTGGCGGCCGCGGCAGTGCGCATCTTGAGCGACGTGGACCTCAAACAACGCCTCGAACGCAATGCCTATACGTACGGTCGAGAAACTGCCTGGCCGCGCGTCGGCGAGCGCGTCCTGAGCCTCCTCAGCGCCGCCGCCGCCGCTGCGCTCGTCAGCAGCGCGTGAAACTGCTCGCGCTGGGCCAGCTCCAGCGCCTGACACGAGCCGTCCCTGACGTAGGCCCACAGGTCACGGCAATCGCCGTCTACGCCGAGCCAGCAGCGGCGGACAGGCACGCCGCACTCTCGCCGCGGGTCGCCCGCGAGCAGGGCTTCGAAGGCGTGGCGTGTGTCGACGACGCCGCCCGGGCAATCGTTCTGTACTGCCACATCTGGAACCGCTACCGACTGGCCGCGGCGCGCCAAGCGGCATTCGGCTTGCTGCGCTTCATCGCCCATATGCAAGCCGACGACGGCAGCTTCACCAATTTCATCCTGGATTGGAGTGGGACCCGCAATTGCAACGGCGTCACGTCCTACCCGGCCGGGCCACCGTGGCAAGCACGCGCTGTCCATGCCCTGGCGTGTGCCGTGACGACTTTTGGTGGCGACGAGTGGAACGATCGCTTCAGGCGCGCGGTGCCGTGGCTCGACAGGCCGACACCCTACCTCGACGTACGAGCCGTGTGCGTTTTGGCCGTCCTCGAACACTGGCGAGCTACCGCGGCTTCAGATTCGGCCGACCGAGCACTCACCTGGTCGCACGAGATCGCCAGGCACTCCAGCCCACAGGGCTTACCGAATGAGGCTGGTGTCTACCCCATCCATCTGTGGGGTCACCTCCAGGAGGCTGCTCTGGCCGAGACAGGTCAAGCGCTCGCACAGGCCGACCTGGTGGACTGTGCACGGGACAGCGCCGACGCGCTGCTGCTCCGAGCGGCCGATTCGGCGTTTGCCTATCCGCGCGTCTTGCCTTTCGATGTCAGCTGCACCGTCGCCGGTCTGATGGCGGTGGCTCGCGCCACGACGGATCGGCGCTACGCCGCGGCGGCGGACCGCGGGCGGCAATGGTTCCACGGCCGCAACGCGGCCGCGCAGCCCGTCTACAACCGTCGCGCTGGACTGGTCTATGACGGTATCGACCACGGCTGCGTCAGTCGCAACTCGGGCGCCGAATCGAACATCGAGGGTGCCCTGGCCCTGCTCAGCGGCCCGTACTGACTTAATACATGCGTCACACTAGCATCGTGCTAAACTGGCCAGAATGCGCTTCGCCGACAACCTGCGCCGCCTGCGCCTCGAGCGCTTCCTGTCACAAGCCGAGCTCGGCCGTCGATCGGGCGTCCATGCCATCACGATCACCCGTCTCGAGGCCGGCCGCACCGCGCCCTCGACTCGCACGGTGCGAGCTCTCGCCGAAGCACTCGACGTCGCGCCACTCGAGCTCGCCACGCCACAAGAAGTCGCTGAAGCCGATATTCGACGATCACGCGCAGCGGAAACGCGCAGCCGCTGATGGCGCGCCGGAAAGCCTTCGCCAATGAAAGCCAGTCTGCCAATCTTCGTCATCACGGCGGTCGCGGGCGTCTGGCTGGGGCTGGTCCTGCTCGTGCTGCGGGCCATCGGCATCCACGTTTGAGGCGCTCCATCGGGGTCGTGCTGTGAAGCCCATTTCCGTGTCGCGGCGCATGCGCCTGCCGCTCCTGATCGCCGCCGTACTGGTCGTCCTGGCAATCGTCCTGAGCGTCGTGCTGCCTCGCACGGGGCGCGAAGACCAGACGATCCCGCTCAATCAGCTTGCCCAGCGCGTGCAGAACGGCGATGTGACCCAGATTCGCGTGACCGATAGCGGCGGGCGGGCCCAGACTCGATCAGGCGAAGTCCTGAGCTTCACCACCGGTGGCGAGTCGCTGCTCAAAGTGCTGGCGCGTTTCGGGGTGACCCCGGAGGAGGCCGGTCGGCTGGCCTACACGGTCGCCGAGCCACCCGCGCCGTGGTTCGGCATGATCCTGACATTCCTGCCTCTGGTGCTGTTCGGCGCAATCATGCTGTACGCCTGGCGGCGGATGGCCGACCGCGGCTCCAACCCGATGATGGCTTTTGGCCGCAGCCGGGCGCGGGTCCTCAATCCGAAGCAGCCCGTGATCACGTTTGCCGATGTGGCCGGCGTCGAAGAGCCGCGCCAGGAGCTCCAGGAAGTCGTGGAGTTCCTCAAAGAGCCGCAGAAGTTCGCTGCGCTGGGCGCGCGGATCCCCCGGGGTGTCCTACTGGTCGGTCCGCCTGGCACGGGCAAGACGCTTCTGGCGCGAGCCGTGGCGGGCGAAGGCGGCGTGCCATTCTTCAGCATCTCGGGTTCTGAGTTCGTCGAAATGTTTGTCGGTGTCGGCGCGAGCCGCGTTCGCGACCTTTTTGACACTGCCAAGAAGAGCGCCCCGTGCATCGTCTTCGTCGACGAGATCGACGCCGTTGGCCGTCAGCGCGGGGCTGGCCTGGGCCACGCCAACGATGAGCGCGAGCAGACGCTTAACCAGATCCTGGTTGAAATGGATGGCTTCGACGACCACGCGGGTGTCATCGTCATCGCCGCCACCAACCGCCCGGACGTACTCGATCCAGCGTTGCTGCGGCCTGGCCGCTTCGACCGCGTCGTCGTCGTCCCATCACCTGACGTTCGCGGACGACAGGCGATTCTCGACGTCCACGCGCGGGGTAAGCCGTTTGACACGACCGTGGCTCTCGACATCCTGGCCAAACAGACGCCTGGCTTCTCCGGCGCCGACCTGGCGAATGTCCTGAACGAGGGGGCCATCCTGGCCGCCCGTCGTGACAAGCACACCATCGGTATGATCGAGCTCGAAGAAGCCATCGATCGCGTCACGGGCGGCCCTGAGCGCAAGAGCCACATCATGTCCGTGCGCGAAAAAGAGCTGACCGCCTATCACGAAGGTGGCCACGCGGTGGTCGCCCATTTCTTGCCTGATCACGATCCGGTCCACACGATCACGATCATCCCGCGCGGACTGCGGATCGGCTACACCCGCTTCTTACCGACCGAAGACCGCTCCTACATGACCCGCGGGCAGTTCACCGATGCGGTCACCAGTGCTCTCGGTGGACATGCGGCAGAGACCATCGTCTTTGGCGAGATGACGACGGGCGGCGGCGACGATATCGCCCGCGCGACGGCTATCGTGCGCAAGATGGTGAAAGAGCTCGGGATGAGCGAACGGCTTGGGCCTGTGGCCTTCGGCCGCAAACAGCAGATGATCTTCCTCGGCCGCAGCCTTGGCGAGCAGAAGGACTATTCAGAACACGTGGGGCAGATGATCGACGACGAGATTCGTCGACTCATCGGCGAAGCGTATGCCCGTGCCACTGCGATCCTGCATCAGCATCGCGATATCCTGGATCGACTGGCGCGTGAGCTGGTCGGGCGCGAGAGCCTGGACGCCAAAGCGCTCGAGCGTATCTTCGCGTCGGCCTGAGCCGATCGGGCTCAGACGGAGTGCTTGCGGCAGCGAGTGGCTGCCATCAGCTGCGCAGCTGCCCGATCGCGGACTTTGACCTCACAGCCACAGGCCTGGACCGCCACCAGGAACTCTCCGCGACCGGAAGCCCACGGCATCGAAGAATGCGCGTCGTCGGGAGCAGGATCTGGTTTGCGGACAGGTTTGGACTCGGTCACCTGCATAGTATGCACCCGGCTGGCCTTCCGCGGCAGCCATTGTTGATACTAGGCGCGGTTGAAAGTCGCCCTGATCGGCGGCGGCGGATTTCGCACGCCCCTCACCTACGCCGCCCTGCTCGACCTGGCCGGCTCGATACCCATCGATCAACTCAGCCTGCACGATACCGACGACGGTCGACTCCAGCACATCGAGCAGGTGCTCAGCGGCATCGACCAGGAGCGTGGCCGGGCGCTGCGACGCGAGTCGACGACCGACCTTGAAGTGGCTGTCGATGGTGCGGACGTCGTGCTGTGCGCCATTCGGGCAGGCGGCCTGGCCGGGCGAGTGATCGACGAGCGAGTACCGCTCGCACTCGGCGTCGTTGGTCAGGAAACGACCGGCCCAGGCGGCATCGGTTTCGCTTTGCGGACCGTGCCAGTGCTGCTTGCTATCGCGGCGGTCGTCGCGCGACGCGCCCCTGACGCCTGGTTCATCAACTTCACCAATCCCGTCGGCCTCGTCACTGAGGCGCTGCAGAGCGTTCTCGGACGACGGGCCATCGGAGTCTGCGATACACCCGTTGGTTTGTGCCGCCGCGTCGCAAGTGCGTTGCACATGGCCCCCGGTGATCTGTGGTTCGAGTATTTTGGACTCAACCATCTGGGTTGGTTGTCCGCGGCCCGCGACGCCACGCGCGACCGGTTGCCCGAGTTACTGGCCGATGACGCTGCACTCGGCTCGTTCGAAGAAGGCCGCTTGTTCGACCCGCATTGGCTGCGAAGTCTGGGCCTGATCCCCAACGAGTACCTGGTCTACTACTACGCCACCGACCGCATCGTGGGCGCAATCACCGAACGCGGCTTCGGCCGCGCGGAGTATCTGCTCGAACAGCAGAACCGCTTCTATGAGCACCCCTTGAGCACGCCGCTGGAGGCTGTGCGCCGCTGGCGCGCGGCGACCGCTGAGCGCGACCGCACCTACCTGGCCGAGAGCCGGTCTGACGACGAATCGGAAATCGCGTTTCCTGTCGCCGAGGGGGACGGCCAGGGCTACGCCGCCGTTGCCGCGGCGCTGATCCGCGGTCTGCACGCCAACGAACGCTCGGTCATGATCCTCAACACCGACAACCGGCGGGCCATCTCTGGCCTCGACAGCCGAGCCGTCGTCGAAGTGCCTTGCGTGGTCACCTCCGCCGGGGTTGCCCCGCTCGCCGTGAACGACGTACCGCCGCACGCTGCCGCGTTGATGGCAACCATCAAGGAAGTAGAGCGCACGACGATAGATGCTGCGCTGACGGGCTCCAGCGCCCTGGCACTCAAAGCCCTGGCGCTCCATCCCCTGGTGCCATCGTTCGAGGTCGCCGAGCGGATCTTTGCCGGGTATCTGGCGCAACAACCGTTGTTGCGATCGAAATTCGTATGACGTTTGATGTTGCTTGCGCCGGCGCGGTCTACCTCGACCTGACGTTTGTTGGGCTCCCTGGCATTCCCCATCCTGGCGAGGAGCAATGGGCCAGCGACCTGGTGTTTTCGCCGGGCGGCATGGCGAACACGGCAATTGGCCTGGCGCGGCTGGGCTTGAGCGTGGCGGTCGTCAGCCCTATCGGCGAAGACCTTGCCGGCAGCTATCTGCGGACCATGTTGGAAGCGGAAGGCATCGCGTGTACTGGTCCGCGCAGCAGCCGCACTTCGGTGACGGCCGTGCTGCCACTGCATGGCGACCGGGCACTCGCCAGCTTCGCCCCGCCTGACGCCGATCACGCCGATGGCCTGGCTCGGGTCAGCGCTCGCGCCGCGGTCATGTTGTTGGACCAGATGGCATGCGCACCTTCGGATATCCCGGTGTATGTGTTGACATCGCATGCGCAGGTGCATGCCGCCTTTCTGGGCAGTCCCACCCCCATCGCGCGCGCCCACGTGCTGATTGCCAATGCGTCAGAAGCGCTGGCCCTGACGGCGGCCGACAGTCCCCTGGCAGCGGCTCAAACACTGGCCCGCACCGTCGAGACCGCGGTCGTCACTATGGGCGGCGCAGGCGCCGTCGCCGCCAGCGGAGATGTCATAGCCCACGTCACAGCGCCTCAAGTAGAAGTGCGCGACGCGACGGGGGCGGGTGATCTGTTTGCAGCAGGCTACGTCTGGGCCGAGCTCATGGGCCACTCGCTCGAGCAGCGACTGCGTTGGGCCACGCTGTACGCGTCGCTGTCCTTACGCGCCGTGACCGCCTATGCTGGCGCCGTCAGACGGGCCGATCTGGAGCTGGCCGCACACAAGCTGTTCGAGATCCCGTGACAGAAACGTTACGAAATGTCACCGACGGCACGGTTCTTGCCCGGCACTGATAATGGCAGCTCGAGCCCGTGCTAGATAGACCTATCCTCGTCGTCGACGACGATCCGACCATCCTGGCCACGATTGCGGAACTGCTCGATCTCGAAGGGTACGCTGTCGCGACAGCAGCCAATGGCGCAGAGGCTCTCGAGTACGTCCGACGCGACTCGCCGCGTCTGGTGCTGCTGGACATGCGCATGCCTGTGATGGACGGTTGGGCCTTCGCCCGCGCAGTCAAGGAGGGCGGTCATCGTTTGCGTATCGTCGTGATGACCGCTGCTCACGACGCTCCACGGTGGGCCAGAGAAGTCGGCGCGCGAGCCCACGTCTCCAAACCCTTCGAAGCAGACGAGCTCATCGCCACCGTCGAATCAGCCCTCGCCGGCTCAGACTGCTGAGCCGATTCCTTCTCGACAAAAG
>DASYKL010000443.1:0-2695 GCA_035995405.1 Chloroflexota bacterium | reverse complement strand
AACGTCAAACGACCACACAAGGATTCGGCGTCGAAGAACACCTTCAACCCGCCCGCCGGTGCTCGCGGTGCACAAGTGTTGCCTGCGACCGCCGATCAGGATCGCGATCCGAAAAATCGCATTGGTCAGTATGGCGGGGCTGGCGAACCCCCCATTCAGAAGTACTGAACCGCTTCTCTTTTCTTTACCCGGCGTCCTGCATCACGACACCGCTCGCCGTTGAGCACGAGGCGCGGACGAATGCGTTGACCAGCGCGACAGTTCGTTCAGGCGAGTTGTAATTGATGGTGTGGGGCGCGCCGGGAATCTCGGCCAGCCGCCCCCGCGGCAGCAGACTAACGACCTGCTCTGCCCACTCGCGGGTGACTGTCGAGTCGCGGCTGCCGCGGACAACCAGCGTCGGCGCCGCCACCAACGGCAGTGTTGACTCGATATGGTGGCGCATCATGTGCCGCAAGGTCTGGTAACTGCGCAGTGGGCCCATGTCGAGCACATCACGGATGGCGACCAGGTGCAGTGACGGCGGCTCAAGCGGTACGTTCATCAACCACCGCAACAACAGGTTGATCACCGGTCGGGACCGAGGGTCGACGGTCGGTCCGAGCAACACCAGGCATACCGCCTGCGCGGGGTGACGCGCCGCGAACTCCGCCGCGATCTGACAACCCAGTGAATTGGCAACCAGCGCCGCGCGCGGGATTTCAACAGCGGCCAGATATGCCGCGAGTGCCTCGGCCAGTTCGACCACGTCGAGCGCATGGTCCGGCTTGCCGCTTTTGCCATAACCCGGCAGGTCCGGCACGTGAACCCGCCAGCGTGGGGCCAGCAGGCGAGCCGTGGGCAACAAATACCGACTGGACATAACCAGCCCATGGACCAGCACGATCGGCGGATGCCCTTCCGTGCCTGGCTGTTCGGCCACCCGGGCGTGCAGCGGCAGGCCGCCACTGGACGTCCACCGGCTGTGCATCACCTCCGTCGGCTGGCCCACTCGGCGTCAGTCCTGCCCGGCGCGTGCCGACTGAAGCACAAACCAGCCGCCGAGCAACAGCAGCACGGCGAGGGCGTTGAACACGAGGTCGTACGGCAGGAGGGCCGGACCTCCACGCCCTCCCTGACCGGGTGCAATTGGAAAATCTTGTGCTGCACGATGCCGTCGTACAGGTTGAAACCGCCCATCCCGAAGAGGATGCCAGCCCACGGTACGCGTTCTCTGCCAGCGCGATGCAACAGGTGACGTGTGACCCAGAGACGATACGCGCCAGCGAACAGGAACGCCGCCGTGACCAGGTGGAACAGACCATCGATGAACGTCCGCCAGAACTCGGTGGTGCGCACGTAAAATTTGTGCCACTGCAGCAGCTCATGGAGAATGACGCCGTCGAGCGTGCCGATGACGCCGATGCCGAGCATCGCGCCACTCCACAGAAGCGACCGACGCGCCGCGTAGGTCTCTGACACGGCGCACGTCAACGCACGCGCCGTGCCACTTCGGCGACCAGGATGGCGCCTCCGCCCCGGCCCCCGAGACAGGTTGTCGCCGGTATCGACGTGATCTGCCGCGACATCCGCCGCCCCGCTGCGCGAACAACAGGGTATTCCCGGAGCAGCGCATATATCGCAGCGGACGGGTCGACGCGGATCAGTTCGAATTGGCCGGCGTTCGTCGCGAGCTCGGCGTCCGCTCCACCATCGCCGTGCCGCTAGATCTGTCATCCGGGCAGCGCGGCGTGCTGCTTGCATGCTCGGTGGAGCCGGACTTCTTTGCCGAATCGGACTTGCGAGTTGCTGCAGTTCGTGGCCTACTGGATTGCCCTTGTTGGCCACAGAGCGGCCTACCCGCCGAGGTGGACGACCGCGCCGCTGAATAGGAACGCCTCGCCTCGCCCGGCCGGGGTTGCTCACCCAGCAGCCGGGGGGAAGGCGGGTCGTCTCAAAGCGGCGGCAGGGTCCGCGCTTGACCTGAGGCGCTGATTTCGCGGCCAATGCCCAGTTCGGCGACGGTATCGTCAATGGCCACCGCCTGGTCCGCCGAGATCATCTGACGCCAGGTCACAAGTTGCGCCCAGACCTGCTCCGGCACCTGGTTACGCTCCACAAAGCTATGCCGAACCGGTCGCTCGTCGCCCACCGCGACAAAGACGCCGCGGTCCGGGTTCAGCAAGTCGTAGTACTCGCGGTTGGGTTCCAGACGGTCAGATTTCCAGATCGGTAGCTGTTTGAGCGCTTCGTCGCTCATCCAGCTGGCCAGTTCTGGTAGTCGGTCGCGACACTCGTAGGCGGTTGGGCAGTCCCGGAGATCCAGGTTGTGTTGCGTCATGCCAGTATGTGGCCCGTCACTCACAAGCGAGCGGTGGGCGCGATCTTCTCCTCCGGTAAGAGTTCGTTGTCTTCGGCTGGAATTTCATAATCGGCGAGCCGCACGCTGACCGCCCGTGGATGCTCGCCGGCCTGGTCGCCGTGGGCATCCCACATCGCCTCGAAGACGAGCGTCTGGCCTTCGGCAATCTCGCTGAACGTGACGCCCATCAGCGCGCTCTGGTTGAAGAAGTATTCCTGGCCGTCGGCGGCAACGAAACCGAAGCCTCGCTCAGGGACGATTCTGCTGACGATGCCTTCCATGTGACGGTGTGCAGCAAAAGACGTGCCTGCCTCACGCCATCCGGCTTCGCTGAGATGCTGTACGGCACGCAAT
>DASYKL010000442.1:0-3150 GCA_035995405.1 Chloroflexota bacterium | reverse complement strand
CATGCTGCAGCGCCAGGAGGTCCGCCACGAGCTCAGTGCGCAATCGCGGTTGATGCTGCGCGTCCTCCGCCAGTGCGACTTCTGGCGGCAGCGTGGCCGTCTCCGTCCGCGGGTCACCCAGCAGCGCCAGACGGCCTTGAGTATCGGGTATGCCGAAGACCTGGCGAGCCAGACGCTGTGGCAGGCCCAGGTATGGCTGCAGGCCCGTTGGCTCCAGCGAGCCGTACACCGACTGCGACAGATCCACGATGACGGCGCGAGCCTCGGCCTCGGTTGGCGCACCCTGAACCATCGTGACCAGCACATATGCGCCTGACGGTGCGAAGACGATCGCGGCGTCGTGGCGGACGCCCGGCAGCTCACCGGTCTTGTGCGCTACACGGATGCCCAGCGGCAGCGGGGCCGGGATGCGGTCGTTGTGCTGCTGGGCGCTCAGCAGCTCGAGCGTGCGCTGGCTGGCGGATGGACTGACCAGCTCGCCCCGCGCCACCAGCCCCAGGAGCAGGGCCATATCAGCGGGTGAGGTGAAAGCGGTCTCGTCGGTGAGGGCGCTCTGGTGCAAGCCCAGCGCGGTGATACGCGCGTCGATGGCCGCGAGGCCGACGCGCTGCAGGAGCAGGTCGGCCGCGGCGTTGCCGCTCATTTCGATCATGGTTCGCACGGCGCAGCCGATGGTTGCTCGGGTACCGATGTCCCAGTCGAGGTAGGGGTCGTAGGTCGCCAGCGCCGGCGTGACCGTCAACACTTCGTCGTCGGGCAGCTGCCCGTTCTGCTGGGCAGTGAGGACCGCCTCGAGGACGAAAAGCTTGTACAGGCTGGCGGAGCGGAAGCGCATGGTCGCATTGACGGCGACGGTTTCGCCGTCGCTCAGGCGTGTGACGACGACACCGACGGTGCCCGCCCGGGGGTGTCTACCAAGAGCGGCGTGCACGGCCGCGTCGAGCGTCAGCCGCGGCACGGGCGTCGACGCCGCGCTGGGCGTAGGCCTGGGCGTTGGCCCGGTGGTTGGCATCGGCGTTGGTGTTGTCGGTAGCGTGGCCGTGCTGGTCGTGGTAGTCGGCGGTGCGACGGCATTGGTTGCCACGGGCACGACCGTTTGCGTCGGCGGCACTGGCGCAGCAGGCGCACAGCCCGCCACGAGCATCAGCGCGGCTGTCAAGGCTGCCAGGCGACAGGCCACAAAGCGTTATACCCAATGCGCATGATGGTCCCCGGCACGGACCGCGGATGAGACGGCGCGATGTTCTGTGGCTGCTAGTCGGTGCTGGTGCGAGTGCGAGCTTGCTCGCGAGCTGCCTGTCGGCACCGTCTGCCCAGCTGCCAACGAGCATTTCGCCGCCCGCCGCGGGCCCGCCGCCCGGCGCACCAAGCGTTGCCGGCCCGACGTCCGCGCCTCAGGCGACGGGGGTGACAGCCGCTGCCGCGCCGACACGGGCGCCCCTGCCGCCGACCGCCGTGTCGACGCCGACGGTCGCGCTGCCGCCTAGCCCGACGCCGATGCCCACACCAGTGCCGACCCGCGCCACGCCACCTGCCCTGGCCGCCGCCGTCACGGCGGCAATGGAGGGCGCGATGCAGCATGGCGCCACGCCAGGCGGTGTCATCCTGGTCCGCCACCAGGGTGCACAGATCCTGCTCGCTTCATACGGCCTGAGTCGGGCCTTCGACTCGCTCACGAAGCGTTCGACCGATCCCATCGCCGCCTACACCGACACGCTGTACGACGTCGCTTCGCTGACCAAGCTGTTCACGACGACTTGCGTCATGCGGCTGGTCGAACGCGGCCAACTTTCGCTGGACGAACCCGTGGCCACGTGGCTCCCGGCGTTCGCCGCGGGCGGCAAAGAGACGGTCACGCTGCGCGACCTGCTGACCCATACCAGCGGTTTACCGGACTTGCTGCAGCTGTGGAAACTTGCCGACACGCCTGCAGATCGGATGGCGCTCGTGTTGGCGGCGCCGCTCGTGCAGCCGCGCGGGACCAGCTATCGCTACAGCGACCTGGGCCCGATTGCGATCGGCCATCTGCTGGAGCAGATCACCGGTATGACCCTCGACGTGCTGGTGCGTGACCTGGTGACTGGGCCGCTGGGTCTGTCTCAGACCGCGTTCCGGCCAGCTACGGAGCTGAGGCCACGCATCGCGCCGACCGAGGACGAGGAGGGTGTTGGTCGCGGCATGGTCTGGGGCGAAGTGCATGACGAGAACAGCTGGTCGCTCGGCGGGGTGGCAGGGCACGCCGGTGTGTTCAGCACCGCTGCGGACCTGGGGCGGTTCGGGCAGCTGTACCTGGACGGCGGCATGCTGGACGGGGTTCGCCTGCTGCGACCTGAGACGGTCAGCGAGATGACGCGGAACCAGATCCGCGGTCTCGGCTGGCGTGGTATCGGTTGGGAATTGAACGCCTCGTTCTACATGGGCAGATTGGCAGCCCCGACGACGTTCGGCCACACCGGATTCACCGGGACGTCGCTGGTCATCGACCCATCGCGGCAGCTGGTGGTAGTGCTACTGACGAATCGCGTCCATCCCAGTCGTGACGGCCCGAGTATCAACGCCACGCGCCAGGCGACAGCCGACGCCGCCCGAGCGGCGGCCGACGGGTGAGCGTCTCGCGACGTGTGGCGCTGGTGCTGCTCGGCGGCACGCTATGCGGGGCGTGTGCGCCATCGTCTCCCGCTCGTGCGAAGCCAACAGGTGCAACGCCCGCGGCGACGATCGCACCCGAGTCGAACGTTCCAGGAGGATTGACGATCGGAGCGACACCGCCTGCGGCTGCCGCGCCGACGCCGAACGCTCCCCCGCGCTCTACCCCGGGGCCGCCAGCGCCGGAGGCGGCGGCGACCACGGCCGGCCGCGAGGAGGTTCTGCCTGGTGTAGACGTGCTGATGCGCGAGCGGCTTGACGTGTTGGCGGGACGCAAGCTGGGGCTTCTGACGAACGCGACCGGCCTGGACCGCGGCGGCCGCAGCACTATTGATGTGCTGCGTGGGGAATCCTCATGGCAGCTGGTAGCTTTGTTCAGCCCTGAACATGGCATTCGCGGCGACGCCGATGCTGGCGCGACGGTCGACTCAGGCGTCGACCCGCAAACCGGGTTGCCCGTGTACAGCCTGTACGGCCAGACCACGCGGCCGACGCCGCAGATGC
>DASYKL010000441.1:0-3998 GCA_035995405.1 Chloroflexota bacterium | reverse complement strand
CGCCCGAGAGCCACCCTATAACCCTGGCCGGCTGGTGTCAATCGGGGTATTCTGCCGTCTGGACTGCCGATGTCGCCGGTCGTCGTCACGCTCACTGCGCCGCGCCAGGTCAGTCTCGTCGAAGAGCCGTCGCGCAGCCTCGCTCGCCACGAGGTGCGCATCCGGACGCTCCTGTCCGGCATCAGCGCCGGCACCGAAATGGCTGCCTATCGCGGCACGACACCCTTCCTCGACAAGCGCTGGGACCCGGCGACACATTTGTTCGTCGCCGGCGGTGAACCCAGCCTGACCTACCCGCTGAGCACGTGGGGCTACGAAGAAGTCGGCAAAGTGGTGGAGGTCGGTGCGGAAGTGACTGATGTACCGCTCGGCGCGCTGATTTACGGCACGTGGGGCCACCGCGCGGAGCACATCGCGCTCGCGGAGTTCACTCGCGATCGACAGCTGCCGCCCGACGTCGAAACGCTTGTCGGCATCTTTTCGCACGTCGGGCCGATCGCGCTCAACGGCGTTCTGGACACGCAGGTGCGGGTAGGCGAAACGGTGGCCGTGTTCGGTCTGGGGGTGGTCGGTCAACTTGTGGCGCAGTTGCTGAGGTGCTCCGGTGCCAGAGTGATCGGCGTTGACCCGTTGGTCGAGCGGCGGAGTCTGGCCGCACGACTCGGCGCCGTTGCCGTATTGGACCCGACGGCCGGCGATGCGGCACAAGAGATCCGGCAGCTTACGGATGGTCGTGGAGCCGACGCGTGTGTCGAGGCGTCCGGCTCGACGCGCGCGCTGCACAGCGCGATTCGCGCGTGCGCGTATGCCTCGCGTGTCGTGGCGCTTGGGTTTTATCAAGGCGAAGGCAGCGGTTTGTTTCTGGGCGAGGAGTTCCACCATAACCGCGTGACCGTCGTCGCCTCGCAGATCGGCGGCCTCAACCCGGAGCTGCAGCACCGCTGGAATCGGCGGCGATTGATCGACACTTTTTTCAGTCTGGTGGCGGATGATGGCGTCCATGTGGCCGAGCTGGTGACCCACCGCGCGCCGGTGTCGCAGGCGGCTGAGCTGTTCCGCCTGGTCGACCAGCAGCCGGGGTCGGTCCTCCAGGCGGTGCTGGAGTTTTCGGCGTGATGTCCTGGGACGTCACGGCAGGGCGACTCAGGGTGAGCGACGCCGCTGGCGTGTTGGTGCTGGAAGGGCGCGGCGAGGTGCTGTTGTCGGACGGCACGGTGCTTGACACGGAGCGGCACGCCGACCAGGTGTCATGGATGCTGGAGGCGGCAGACGGTGGCGTGGTGGTGCGCTTGCGGTGGCGCAACGTGAGTGCGTCCCCGCGGCGGCTGGAGCAGCTGCGGCCGCTGGTTGCCGACACCGGCTTCCGCTCGCTGCCATTGGACACCTTGCGCATCCCGCAGCTGGGTTGGCAATCGTGGAGTCGGTCGCATCCGGCAGTGCCGTTCGAGCCGAATGTGCTGACTGCCAGTCCGCCCATTCGCGGGCCGTGGTTGCCGCACCGGCAGCCGGACAGTGAAGTGCTGCCGTGGATGACAGTCCTCTCGGCAGGTGCGGGTGAGTCGCTGTTGCTCGGCTTTGTCTCGGCGAAGGAGCAGCTCGGGACCGTGGAGGTCATTCCCAATGGCCAGGCTGGGCACCGGCTTGTGGCGGCGACGGAGCTGGACGGTACGCCCATAGCCGCGGGCGCCGAAATGGCCAGCGAGCCGTTGCTGATCGCCAACGGCAAGGCCGGGGACCTCGAGGAGCGGTACGCCCGGGTTGTCGCGGAGGTCATGCACGCCCGACCGTCGCACCGGCCGCTCAGTGGCTGGTGCTCGTGGTATCAGCTCTATACGGCGGTCACCGAAGCTGACGTCGAGCGCAATATGGCCAACCTGGCGGCGCACCGAGCGGCATTGCCGCTGCAGCTCATCCAGCTCGACGACGGCTATGAAGTGGCGGTCGGCGACTGGCTGACCCTCGACAGCGCGAAGTTTCCCAGTGGCATGCCAGCTCTAGTGGAGCGGATTCGCGGCCACCGCTTCAGGCCTGGACTGTGGCTGGCGCCGTTTATCATTTCTGCGCGTTCAAGCACCTACGCGGAGCATCCAGAGTGGGTCGTTCGCGACGAGCACAACCAGCCGCTGAATGCGCTGGACAACTGGGGCTCCGCCAATTACGCTCTCGACACCACCCAACCGGCGGTGCTGGAGTGGCTGGCTCACGTGGTGCACACCGTCTGTGAAGAATGGGGCTTCGAGTACCTGAAGCTCGATTTCCTGTATGCCGCCGCGATGCGCGGACAACGACAGGATCCGCAGGCGACTGGAGTCCAGGCGTATCGGCGTGGCATGCAGGTGTTGCGCGATGTCGCCGGCGACCGATTTATTCTCGGCTGTGGTGCGCCGCTGCTGCCGTCAGTCGGACTGGTGGATGGCATGCGCATTGGCTCCGACGTCGCGGCCTACTGGGGCAGCGAGGGCAATGCCGACGGTCCGTCGCTCCGCAACGCGACGCGCGCCACACTCGCTCGCATGTGGCTGCACGGGTGGTGGTGGGCCAACGACCCGGACTGCGTCGTGGTGCGCGCGACCGACACGGAGCTCAGCCTGGCCGAAGTGCAGGCCTGGGCGGCGGTGGTGGCGTTGAGCGGCGGCATGCTGTTCGTGGGCGATGACGTCTCGCGCGTGGATGCGGAGCGTCTCGCCCTGCTCGGCCGATTGATGCCGCCATCCGGAGTTGCGGCGTGCGTCCGCCCGCCCATCTTTGAGGCAATGCCGGAACGGCTGGTATTGCCGGTCGAGCGGCCCTGGGCGATGTGGCACGTGGTGGCGGTGGCGAACTGGAGTGACGTCGATGTGGCGGCGACGTTTGACCCGGCGGAGCTGGGCTTGCCCGACGGTCCGTATCACGCCTACGACCTGTGGCACGACAACTATCTTGGTCGGCACACAGGCGTCCTGGACCTGAGCAGGTTGACGCCGCATAGCTTGCGGCTGCTGTCGGTCGCAGCGGACCTGGGTCGGCCGCAGACGATTGGCAGCACCGGCCACCTGCTCGGGCCGGCGATGGACCTGGCTGAGGAGCGCTGGGATCCGCTGGCGGGTGAGCTGACGCTACTGCCCAGCGGCGAGGGTCCGCCAGCGAGAATCGGCGAGCTCGTGGTCTGTCTGCCTGGCGGAACGCTTCGGCGGGTGCCGTTCGCGACGGCCGATCCGCGGCCCATCCGCTTGGTTTGGCCGTGAGGGTCGCGATCGTCGGCAGCGGCGGCATCGCTCAGCGGCACCTGGACGTCCTGGCGCAAATCCCGGACATCACCGTGGTGGGGCATGTGTCGGCCGACCCCGAGCGAGCGACGGCGCAGGCGCGGCGGTGGGGTGGTCGGGCGTTTGCGTCTATGCCAGTGCTGCTGGCCGATGCGGCGCCCGAAGCGGTCTGGCTGTGCGTCACGCCCGACCGCCACGGGTCGATCGAGCTGGCGCTGATCGAGGCCGGTGTGCCGTTCTTCGTGGAAAAGCCGCTGGCCGGCGACCTCAGGACCGCGGAGACGATCGCCACGGCGTTGCTGGCGCCAGGCGGGCCGATCGTGGCGGTGGGTTACAAGTTCCGCGCGCTGGACACGCTGCCGCGGGCGCACGAGCTGCTGGCGGAGCGACCGCCGAAGATGCTGCTGGCTGCCTGGCACGATGCATTACCGTCGCCGGCATGGTGGCGCCGCGCGGCGCAGGGTGGCGGCCAGGTGGTGGAGCAAGCAACGCACCTGCTCGATCTGGCGCGAGTGCTGGTCGGCGAAGGCGAGGTGGTCTGTGGCGTTGGGGGCCAATGGCCTCGGGCCGAGGCTCCAGATTCTGAGGTGCCCGACGTGAGTGCAGCCTTGTTGCGCTTTGTCACACGTGACGGAGTGATTCCTGGGATGCTTTCGGCGACGACGTTGCTGCGCGGGCGGCAGGCGATCCATTTGCAGTTGGTGTGCGAGGGGCGCGTGCTTACGCTGTCGGAACGGTCACTGGTGATTGATA
>DASYKL010000440.1:0-2734 GCA_035995405.1 Chloroflexota bacterium | reverse complement strand
GTACCGACCGCGGCCGCCGCCAGGGTCTTGGGCCTGCGTGGGCCGGGGCGAAACGCGCATACATCGCGCGACAAATGGGCGATGCGCCGCGCATTCGACCGCGCTGGTGTCGAGTCCCCGGCGTTCACGCTCGTCACCGATGCGGAATCGCTACTGCGCGCGTGCGATCAGCTGGGATATCCATTCCTCATCAAGCTCACCGCGGGGGCCGGATCGATCAGCCACTCCATCATTCAGAGCCGGGCGCAGGCGCTCGAGGCGTGGCAGTCAGCCGCCGCCGCCGCACGCGAGTACGCCGCGAGCGCAGGGCTCCAGCACGTAACGGGACTCGCACAACCACGGTTTGTGGCGGAGGAAATCATTCGCGGCTCGACCGATAGCTGGTACGAGGTGCCCGGTTACGGCGACTACTTGAGTGTCGAAGGCATCGTGTGCGGCGCTGAGTACTACCCCGTCGCGATCACCAGCCGCCTCCCAACCGTGTATCCATTTACCGAGGTCGGCAACCAGACGCCATGCGTGCTGGATGCGGACCTCCAGTACAGGATTGCGGAATTCGCGCGTCGCACGGTCCGCGCCCTGGGACTCGAATACTGCGGTACACACACGGAGATAAAGCTGCTCGCCGATCGAGGGCTGTGTGCAGTCGAATCCGCCGCACGACTACCAGGCGCCCTGAACGTCCCTCAAATCGAGACCGTATTCGGGGTGGACATGGTGGGTCTGCTGACCGAGGCACTGCTCGACGGTGGTTCGAGCTCATTGCCACCACGCATGCACGTCGAGGGTGGACGAGGCGCGGCCGGCACACTCGCGCTGCTGCCGGTGGACGTTGATGGCGAGCCGTGGCGCACGACGCCGCGCTTTGACCCACATACCGACTGGTCGCGCATGGTTTCACCTGGGACGCACGTGGACGTGGATTGGACCCACGCTGCAGAGCAAGGCGCACCCATTGCGCCGTACAACCCACTGGGTGGAGTGCTCAATTACTTCGGCATTCTGGCGATCCGCGCGAACTCGCCCGCCACGCTCCTCAACGACCAGTACAGCATCCGGCGCGGCATCCGTTCCGCGCTGGAGTCCGCCAACCAGCCGGTGGTTGGACGATGAGCGTAGCCATCCGATTCAAACGACCGCGCTTCACCTGGACGGTCAAGATGTACATGCTGAGTGTCGTCTTCTTCGGACTCGGCACGAGCATCTTCGACCTGGTCTACAACCTTCACCTGCTCCAGCTGGGCTTCACCGCCAGCGATCTGGGCACGTTGTGGGCGATCGGGTTGGCGGTGATGAGCGTATGTGCGATACCGGTCGGTCTGCTCGCCGACCGGCTTGGCCGACGGTGGTTCTTCGTTGGTGGATCACTGCTCTTCGGTGTCAGCATGCTCGCCGTGCCATTCACGACATCGCTGACGGCGCTGGTCGTTCTTCAGGTGCTGAACGCGATCGGCGCGATAGCCATGTTCACAACCGAAACGGCGACGATGGCGGGCGAAGTCGACCCAGACCAGCAGACAGTGCTGTTCAGTTCGTACTACGTCGTGTACATGCTGGCCGATGGCGTCGGCAGCTTTCTCGGCGGCCAGCTTCCATATCACCTGCCGAGCGGAGTTTCGACGTACCAGATCACACTCCTCATCGCCGGGTGCCTGGGTATGGGCATCGGCGTCATTCGTCTGTTCCTGCGTCTGCGTCCTGTCTCGCTCGGCGGCGCCACCGGGCAACAGCGCACGCGCCCGATGCTGCCCAACCAGGCGATGCTACGACTCGCGCTGCTCGCATTCCTGATTGGCGGCTCGGCCACCCTGGCGATGCGCTACCTCAATGTTGTGCTCCAGGACGGCTATGGCTGGGACGTCGGCGCGATTGGCCAGATCTTCGTGTTGCTCAACGTGATCGGGTTCGTGGGTGCGGCGGCGACACCGGGACTGTCGCAGAAGCTGGGCAGCGCTCGCTCGGCGGGCTTCGCCATGCTCCTCATCGGCGGCGCTCAGATAGCGGCGGCCCTGAGTCCGACCGCGCTGATCCTGGTCGTGCCACTGCTTCTGCGCCAGGCGGCGCACTACTTCCAGATGCCTATTCTCGAAACGTTTGCCGTTGGCCGTGTGGCGCCCGAGGTACGTTCGGCGATGGCGAGCTATCGCGAAATCGGCTTCTTTCTCGGCGGCGCGCTCAGCGCCAAGTGCTACGCCGCGTTCCTTGAGACGGGCGGCTACGCGCAGGCGTTTCTTCTTTCGGCGGTGCTGGCACTCGCCGCCGCGGCGATGTACCGGGTGTTCTATGACCAGCGCATCGGCGGCGTCAGTCGCGCTAGCGAGCTAGCTCCAGTCACTGAGCCTGTTGCCCCGTAACTGATTGGGAGGTCGCACACACTATGGCTACTCTGCTAGTGCTAGGCAGTGGTCAGGACGTCTACCGCGAGTACACATTTCGCGCCGCGCAGGGTCGTCACTCGCTTGTTCTGCTCCAGGACGCACCGATTTCCTGGCAGCGCCGGTACGTTGTCGACGCCGTACAGAGCCCGCTGACCGATCCGGATGTTGCCTGTGAAACCGCGCGGGCACTCGATCGCCAGCATCACTTCGACGGTATCTTCACGTTCGAGGAAGCATCGGTCGAGACGACCGCGATCGTGGCCCGCGCGCTCGGGCTGCCGTTCCTGGACTCGGCCGCGGCGACCTGTTGCCGCGACAAGCACCAGATGCGGTCGGCGTTTGCCCGAGCCGGTGTC
>DASYKL010000439.1:0-2376 GCA_035995405.1 Chloroflexota bacterium | reverse complement strand
TCGAGGTGGGCGTTGGCTTCCTTCAAGGCGCCCGAGTCGGTCACGGGATTGCGCGACGCGGGGCCGTTGGCAAAGGACTGCAAGATGGCGCCCACATCCCGCAGGATGCTCGTCAGCAGCTCGCGGGCACGCTGCACGCCGCCAACCGGCGGAGCGGCAACCGGGGCCAGCGGCGGGCGGAGCGCCACTGGTGTTGACGTGGGAACAGCTGGTCGGACCGGGGGGCGTGCCGCGGCCACGGCGGGCGCCTGAACGATGAAGCCGTCGATCGCCACCTCGTTGTCGTCGCCGCCGGTATATAGCCCGACGCGACCGGCCTGCAGGCCGGTCTCAACGGCCGCCACCTGCATCCCATTGACGCTGAACGTCAGGCGTCCCCCAACGACGTGGGCCGACAGCGTATTCGGCGCGGCCGCTACGTGGACCGCCTGCGACGGTTTCCAGGGCACCAGGTCGCGCCAGGCGTCGCCGTCGCGGCGCCATATCCCGATCTGACCCGTGTCGCCGACCGCCGCCACCACGTACTGGCCGGTCTGGTCGACGCCGTCGCCAGCGCCCACGCGCTGATCGCTCAAGATCAGTCCGTAACCACCACCTGGCGGTCCGCCTACTTTGTGGATGGTGCTTTCGACCGTCACCTCGGCGGGGACATCGCCCAGCGGCGAACGGATAGCGACGAATTTACCTGGCGTACGGGCGAACAGACGGTAGCCGTCACGAGCCACCCAGGCCGTGCTGCTGGCATCGTCCGGCCAGGCGCCGGTGCGGACGAAATGCTCGTCGAGCAGGACCTCGGGCGCCGTCACGGGCGGCGGCGCGGATGCCGTCGTGGGCGAGGCGACCGATGGTGAGGCGCAGCCTGCCAGGGACAAGGTCAGACAGACGCCAAGCAGAATGGCCCCAAGCAGAATGGGAACTGGCCGCAAACGTCTCGTTGTACTCCTCGCCCGATGGGCACTTTAACTGCGGACGACACGCCATTCCAGTTGAAATGGCCTTGCTCAACCTGGTCTCAACCCGATCGCGGCCGGTACAGCCAGAACCCGGCTTGCTGACCGTCAGGCGTGTACGCCGCGCGCAGCGCATGTTGCAGAGCCGGCGTCCAGCGTGTGTTGTCGACAGGACCGTCAAGTGGGTGCATCAGCGCTACAAGCGAGAAGCGGCGGGCGGTTACAGCGTCCAGTATGGGCTGCTCGGACCAGTGGCCCTCGGCTTGCAGCAGCTGGAAAATCTGGAATTCGAATTCGATGCGTTTGCCAGCAGCGACCGCCAGGCCGGAATTGTCTGTCAGCAAGTCGCCCGGTTCGCGCGCCAGCTGGTCGACGAATCGCGCGTCGATGCGCATGGCACTGACGGCGTCGCCATCGCCGACCAGCGACAGGTAGCGGATCTGCGGTGGACTGATCAGGTCGGCAAAATTGACGGCCGCCTCGCTTGCGGTGGCCTGATAACCAGGCAGCGGAATCAACAGCGCGCCAGCGAAGCCCAACGGGGCAACCAACCCGCCAAGCGGCAGCTGCGCCAGCCTCTGCGCGGCCAGGGCGAGCAACACGGCCACCGCGGCGCTCAGCTCGAGCCAGTAGTTCGACGACGCTCCGAGTTTGGCCACACTCGGCAGTGTCAAGAGACAGCCCAGGAAATACAGCCGCCACAGCCGCTCGCCGGGCCGCGACGGCAACGCAAACGATGCCAGTGCGCCAAGTACGAACAGACCATTGAATTGCAAGAAGCTGCCCATGAGGGTCGCGAAGGTGATCAGGTCCAGACGGTTGCTGTTGGCGATCACGGTGTGCCACAGGAACCAGCCGTTGGTCAGCAGCTGGGTCGCGGCCAGCAGCACGCCGCCACCGATCAGGAGAACCGCCAGGTATCTCACCAGACGATCGCGGCAAGGCCACAGTGCGACGGCCACAGCGATCGGGGCAACGAAAAACGTCTGCTTGGTGAACAGGGCTAGCAGAAACAGGATCGCCGCCAGCCGGAGCCGACCCGCCGTCGCCAATGCCAGGCCAACAAGGGTCAGCCCGAGTGCAAATGGATCTACGCGGTGCATCGGCGCCCACAGCAGGGTCGTCAGGTTCTGGGTCAGAAACAAGCCGCCGCCAAGGAAGCCGACAAGCCAGCGGCCGCTCATACACCTGACGGTCCAGGCCAGAGCGAGGGTGCCGCCTAGCGTGGCGGCCAGCGAAACCAGCCGCCCGGTGGTGTAGCCGTAGTCGCCAAACAGGCGCAGCAGTCCGCCGACGACGGCGTAGTACAGCGGGGTGTAGGCGATGTGCATGAGTGGGATGTGGTCAGCGGGGGCGTACAGTCCCTGACCGTGGGCGACCTGTCGTGCACCATCGAGCAACCACGATTCGCCATACGTAAACTCAT
>DASYKL010000438.1:0-2286 GCA_035995405.1 Chloroflexota bacterium | reverse complement strand
GCGGTATGGCTGGTCGTGGTCGCCCGCGCCCTGCCCATCCTGGCTGCCGAAATGATCGTGTTCGCTGTCCCAAAGCTGATTTGAGTTCATGTGAGGGCTCCTTTCCATAAGGCCTCGGCAGATGCGCCGAGATAAGTCCTGATGCCTACTCTGCGTCGGGCGAACGCCCCTGGCATTGGTCTGGCTGTGGGTGTTCTCGGTGCATGGCTTCCAGTAGCTGTGGATCATCAGCCCCTGACGCCACGACCCAAACAGCGCGCTGTTAGACTGCCGGTCGAGGGCTCCAGTACGACCATGGCGCTCGGGCAGGAGGCGGCCGATCGCGCGGCTGAATCCTTTGCGGGGCTGCTGCTGCGCCACCGCGGCCGAACTGGCCTGACTCAGCGCCAGTTGGCCGACCGCATTGGCGCGAGCGCGCGAACGGTCGAGAACTGGGAAGGCGGGGTCAACTACCCGAGCGCGAAACCTCTGCAGGCGCTCATCGCGGCGCTTCTTGAGTCGCGTGGCTTGACCGTCGGGCGCGAGATCGAGGAGGCGCGGGAGCTCTGGGCCACGGTGCTCCAGGACGCACCGCGGATGCACACCCCGTTGGATGAGGTCTGGCTCGCCGCCGTTCTGGCGGAGCACCATGCGCCACAAGCGCCGGAACAAGCCCGCGACGTGATCCCGGCTCAGCCCGCTCTAAGTGCTGCTGATAGTAGCGACGTGGAACGGCGGCAGGATTGGGGCGAGGCGCCGGATGACATCGGGTTTGTGGGCCGTGCCGAGGAGTTGGCGACCCTTCGCGATTGGGTGCTTGAGGAGCACTGTCGGCTGGCGGCGGTACTCGGCATGGGCGGGATCGGTAAGACAGTATTCGCGTCGCAGTTGGCCCAGGACCTGGCACCACGGTTCCATCGCGTGTACTGGCGGAGCCTGCGCGACGCACTCCCTGTTGGCGAGTGGATGGCAGGCGCAATCGGCTTCCTGTCGGCCCACCACCTGGTGCCGCCGGAAGGCGAGGCCGCACGGCTCGCAGTGTTGCTCGAACTCCTGCGGGATCGGCCGAGCCTGCTGGTACTCGACAACTTTGAGACGGTGCTCGAGCCTGGTCAACGCGAGGGGCGCTATCGAGACGGCTTCGCCGGGTACGGCGCAGTGCTGCAAGGTATCGGTGAGACCAGGCATCAGAGCTGCCTGGTGGTGACCAGCCGCGAGGCGCCGCCCGAACTGGCAGTCCTTCGTGGTGGCGTGGCACGCCGGTTCCAGCTTGTTGGTCTGGGCGTTCCCGAAGGTCAGGTGCTGTTGGCCGACAAGCAGCTGTCGGGCACTGACGATGATTGGGCCAATCTGATTGCACGCTTCGGCGGAAATGGCCTGGCGCTGAAGGTGGTCGGCGAGAGCATCAGTCAAGTGTTCGCTGGCGATATCGGTATGTTCCTGGAGCAGTCCGGCTCCGCTACGGTCTTCGGAGGCATCCGACGGCTGCTGGCCGAGCAAATCGAACGAAGCTCGGCGCTCGAGCAGGAAGTACTGCGCGTGTTGGCGGTGGAGCGCGAGCCGGTTACTGTCGCCGAGCTGATCGCCGCCCTGGGGCCCCGCCTCGGTCGCGGGACGGTCCTGGAGGCCGTCGAGGCTCTGCGCAGACGCTCGGTCGTGGAGCGCGCCGAGACCGCTGGTCGCGCCGCGTTCACGCTGCAATCGGTGGTGCTCGAGTATGTGACCGACCGATTCGTGGAGAAAGTGGCCGACGAGATCGCGCGTGGACAGCCGGCGCTGCTGGTGGATCAGCCACTTATCAAGGCGCAGGCCAAAGACTACGTGCGGCAGACGCAGGAGCATCTGATCGGCGAGCCCATCCTCCAGCGATTGAACGCAGACAGTGGCCATCGCGGAGCAGAGCGGTGGTTGCTGGCGCTGCTTGACCGCTGGCGCAATCGGCCCGAAGCGGATCAGGGCTATGGGCCCGGCAACGTGGTGAACTTGCTACGGCTGGGGCACGGGAATTTGCGCGGTGTAGACCTTTCGCACCTGGCGCTTCGGCAGGCCTACCTGGCGGGGGTCGAGACGCAGGACGCCAGTTTGGCGGGCTCGCACGTATCCGAGGTGGTGCTGGCCGAGGCCTTCAATTTCCCCATCTGTGTGGCGCTCAGTAGCGACGGCGCGTCCCTGGTGACGGGGACGGCCGCGGGGGAGGTGTGGGTGTGGCGGGTGGCGGACCGCACGCCACTGCTAGCCCTCCAGGGGCATACCGGGCAGGTCCATGGCCTGGCGCTGAATGAAGATGGTCGGCTGCTAGCCAGCGGC
>DASYKL010000437.1:0-6679 GCA_035995405.1 Chloroflexota bacterium | reverse complement strand
GGTCGTAGCGGTACCAGCCGCCAGCGCGGCGAGGTTGGGACCGACTACGGAAGGGTCGGCGAGCGGACCGACGTACCTGGTTCGATCTGGCGACACATTGTGGTCGATCGCCGATCAAGCCTATGGCTCCGGCACCTCCTACCGGCGGCTGATCGAAGCGAATCTCGGACTCCGGATGCCAGACGGTCACGTCTTTGACGCTCGCGGCGTCATTCAGCCCGGTTGGCGTCTGGTGATTCCGGACGCTGCAACGGCCGAAGTGGTGGACGGCGAGCGGTGGTACACCGTCCAGCACGGCGACACGCTGTCCGCGATCGCTGCCGCGCTGTGCGGCGATGAGGCGCAGTGGGCCGACCTGTTCGCGCTGAATCAGGGCGCGCTGAGTCCAGACGGGACCCGCACGCTGACCGATCCGAATGTGATCTGGCCGGGCCTCCGCTTGCGGCTGGCGGCGATCGAGCCGGACGCGGTTGCTCAATCGCCAAACCCTGACGTATCGCTGGATGACGATCTGGTGGCCGCGAGCACGGTGACCAGCGCGCCACCAGTCGAGGTAGCCGAGCTGGCACCGCTCGTCGGCGCGGCTGCGCCGGACGCGCTGGCGACCGCGCCCGTAACGCTCGATGACGATGTGGTGATCGGCGAGCCGCTGCTCCGCACCCGGCACGCGCTTGATCCAATTGCCCTCGACCCCGCCGATGTGGCGGTAAATAGTCCAGACGCCGGCAGCCGCACGGCCGATACCGAAGGCAACGTGCCTGCCGCGCCGCGGCCCGGCGAGCTGCCGATCGTGCCACTCGCGGCCGGAGGTGCAGGTTTACTTGCCGCTGCAGGTGCCGCCGCACTCACCAGTCGCCGCTTACGGCCGCTGCCGCAGGAACGCGAGACCGAAGTCGTGGTCGAGGGCGGTTTCGCCGCGGCACAGCTGACGCCCACCTATGACCAGGGTGCGCCGGATCTCGATGTGGACCCGCTAACGATCGTTGTCAGTCGGCTGGTCCACTTCCTGGAGGAATACCAGCTCCAGACGGTACACGTCGTGGCGGTGCAGCATGGGCGGTCGGCAACCACGTTCACGCTCACGGCGAGCCTGGCCGAACAGGCCCTCATCGTCGACCTGGCGCCCGTCATTGCGGCCGAGCTCGATGCGGAGGTTGATGCCTCGGTGTCGGCGGATCAGGACGTGATGTTGCGAGTGGCCCATCCGCGTAAGAGACGATTGTTGCCGCTATCAGGCGGCCTGCCGACGACGATGCCACGGCTGCTGCCGCTCGGTGTGTTGTACGACCGCCAATCATTCGCCGCGGCGTGGGAGCATCTGGGACATGTGCTCATTGCGAGCCTGCCTGGGCATGGCGCCGATGCGATTCTGACGAGCGTGGTCGCGGCCCTGACCGCGCGGCATTCACCGACGCACCTGCACGTCTGGTTGATGGCCCGGGCGCGGGCCCTGCCTCGACCGCTATTCGACCTGCCGCACGTGCAGTGCATCATCGATCCAGACGATGAGACTGCGGTGGCGGACGCAATCGAACGTTTGCGCGTGGAGCTCGACACTCGCGCCGACGCCGACAAGGCAGACGCCGACCTGATCGTCGTTATTCCAGAGCTCGCGACACTGGGCGCCGCCGCGGCCGACTTTGAGCTGCTGGCGCCACGTGCTGCTGGTCTCGGCGTCCGCTTCATCGTCGCGACAGCGAGTCCGGCGGACGTACTGGAGACCCCCCTGATCCCGCAGTTCGGAACGCGCCTGGTGCTGCGCATGCAGGACGAAGAAACGAGCATGGCCCTGCTCGGCGTCGCGGATGCCGCCTTCCTCGGTGGCGGTGGCCGATTGTTGTTGCGTCTGGACAACCGCGCACCGGTTGAGCTGTATGGCTACCAGGTGGCGCCAGAGCATCTGGAGCGACTGGTGCGCGTGATGCGCTCAGCCTATGCCGCCCCGCCGCCGCCCGAACCGCCCACCAGCTCCTCCGACTCCGCCAGCAGCACCCCTAACGCCGTCGATGCTCCGGGGTCCGCCGAACAGCCTGCGACCGATGACGACACCGCCACCGCGGCAGAACCAACCGCGGATCGACCCTCTACACCTGACGCGCTATCTCCGAGTCAACCGGCCGAAGCAGCCGTCCAATCACTGGGCGGCGGCCCACCCATCATAGTCAACTGCTTCGGCGGTCCCCGAATCTTTTGCCTGGGCCAGCAAATCTGGCCCCGCCTCGGCGCCGGTGACGTCAAACCTTTCGAGTTCCTGCTCTACCTCGCCTGTCAACCAGCCGAAGGTGTGACCAGCGACGAAGCGGTCGAGGCCCTCTGGCCTGAAAGCGATGCTGAAAACGCCGCGCACCGCTTCCGTCAGCTCCGCTATCGCCTGCGCCATGCGCTCGCCACCGTCCTAGACGCACCGCGGACAGACGGCATCGTGCTCGATCGTCGCGGCACATTGAAGCTGGATCCGGCGGTCGTTCGCAGCGACGCGGCCGAGTTCCTGGGATTGGTCCGCAACGCCCGTGTCATGTCGGGCAGCGAAGCCATGGCGCACCTGGAGCGCGCCCGTGAGCTATACGTGGGCGATTTGCTCGAGGGTCCCGATGCGCGGCGTTATGCCTGGCTGGATGAGCGCGACGTGAGTGGCGTCACACTGCGGGAGCATTTTCGACGACAGTTCCAGGTCGCGTCGACGCGTCTGGCGGAGCTGTATGCACAGGCCGGCGAATCTGCCGCGGCAGTCGAGGTGTACCGCGAGCTGACCGCAATCGATCCGGGCGACGAGCGTCTCTGGCGCGCCCTGTTCCGGCTGCACGCCGAGCGAGGCGATCGGCTGGCATTGATGCGCGACGAGCATGCGCTCCGTCTGGCCCTGCGTGACTTGTCCGACCGCGATGGTGAAGGCGAAGGGCCGGGCAAAAGGGATGATTTCGTCGACGAGCCCAGCCGCGACCTGCTGGACGAATACCAGCGGTTGTTGGACGGGCTGCACGACGCAGATCGCGAAATCATTCGTGTCTGAGGTGCAAACCACCTTTTTGTGACGTCCACATGACGCTCGCGTGACGCTTTTTGGCCTTCGCGTGACGCTTCGTGTGACGCCTCCCGCGGCAAGCTGGCGCCATCCCGATCGCCAGCGGAGGTTGCCGTGGAGATCCCGTTTACCGTGGTATTCGGGACATCGAGAGAAGTGTAGCCGCGCCCCGCCACGACAACTACCCCCTGGACGCTAGCGCTAGGGTCGGCTCAGCTCTCTGGCGCGGTCACTTCGGGCCGATCAAGAACCTGACCTGACCGACAACGTCAGCGCTCAAATCTAGCGCGACCTTTTCGACCTGCTGGTTGGGGAAGAACACGACGAGCGGGTTGTGCTTCAACTCGACAGACCCAAGCATCCCGTCCGGCGTCTGCATGATGACGTGGCCGACGCCAGGGTAGTAGGCGGGATCGCCGTAGTGAGCGTACTTGGCTGGGATGCTGGTCAACTCCACCACCACGCCGATTGCACCCAGCGGCTTGCCGATGAACGCGCCAGCCGGCGCCGGCGTCGGGACAGGCTCGGGCGTCGACGTCGCGGGCATGGCCAGCGAGGCGAGGTATTGCAGCTTGCCGTCGAGCACGTTTGTCAGAGCCGTGAGCTTGCACAACTCGTCACCCACGTCCTGCAGCGTCGCGATTGGTGGGCAGCTCGGGGCCGAAGGCATATCGGTCGGGTGCGGTGGCGGTGTCGGAGCTGTGTACGGCTTGCCCATGCTGGCCGCGTGATACGACCACGCGAATTGCCAGCAGGTGCCGGGGAGTGCGTAGCCTGCGGGGACGAACTGCAACACGCACGGGACGCCGTTGCCGGCGCCGAAGTCAAAGACTTTGGTCTGCCCAATCGCTTCCATTTCGAGTGCACCGGTTTCGCCCCCGAGTTGTGGAGGATTCGAGCCGAGGACCGCGCCGAAGGTGAACCACGCACCGCGCGAGTCGTGGTTGAGCGGGACCGGCACGCCGCCACGGCTGATGCCCAACAGCGTGACGGTCACCGTCATGGTGTCGCTCGGCAGCCACGCGCTCTGCCACAGGGCGCTGCTCGATGGCGGATCGGTTTGGCACGCCTCCACGGTGCCGCTCGGCACCACGGGCGAAGGTGGCACGTCAGGATTGGCTGGCGCACAAAGACAGCGAGCTGCCCACTCTGACGCGTAATAGGAGTTTCGGAGGCGGTCGTACGTGCCCGCCGCCATCGCGAGAGCCGGGAAACCGATCAGCGCATAATCTTCGGTGGTCGCGAAGGGGCCGCTCGGTGGGAGCGAGCAGAACTGGTTGGTTGAGATCGCACCCACCGGCACGCCCAACACCTGAAGAGACAACCAACTCAGGATGGCGGACCCCGGTAGGTCGAGTAGGCCGAGCGCCTCGGCTACGGTCGCCACGTCGAACTGAAAATACGTTGGCTGGCCAGCTTTGGGAATGCCGCTGGTGCAATCGGTGGGGGCTGGCATTGTCAGTCGCGGCGGGGCTCGCTCGCGAGCGGGGGGCGCCGAGTCTACGGCTGCGTGTCAAGTATAGCGCTAAACTGTCCAGCGGGAGCTGGGCTGCGACCCCGACCCATTACAGACTCTCGGTATAGAGCTAAACTGTCAGAATCTACTGGCAAGGAGCTTCCCCATGCCTGGTCGTATGGCCTATTTGCGTTACACGTCCGACGACGGTCACACCTACTCGCTCAAGACCCGCGCGCGCTATCTCGGGGCGCTGAATCAGACTGTTGGGGGCAGCGTCGCCCTCGGCTTCAGTGCAATGAACGCCGCCGATCCGCCCCTGCCGCGGGGGATGAAACCCCGCACCATTCGGGTGCAAGACGCATCGGGTGGGGCGACGCGCGAGCTGCCAGTCGGCTCGACCACGGCCCCTGCATGGACCGGTGGAGTCCAGACGGTGCAGGTCGATTACTCGGGCATCGGCACGCTGACCGACGCGGTAATCGTTGGTCGCAAGGCCGAGAAGCCGGCGCAGCTGCCGCACCAGATCATCAACGTCTCCGACGCGAACTAACCCGTCTGAGATCGGCGCATGGCACTGGTGCCCGGTGCGTCGCACACGATCGCGGGGTCCGGCCAGATCGGTCTGGCTGGTCCCGCAGGGCTGCAGATCGACGCGTCCAATATCCCGCCGCACATCAGCGCGGTGTTCGGACCACCGCGCACCTATCGACCGGCACTCGTGCGGTTCGCGTGGGGCGATGACGACTCGCTCTACGCCGTACGCGGCGCGCACCTGCAAAATCAGCAGTGGGCAGATTTACCGCCCGGTCTGACCCGGCTCCAGTTCACTTGTTTGGCCGGTGTAACCGCGACAGTGACTGAGCTGGTCGGCGACATAGTCGTCAACACGGTACCCGCAACCATCCGTGGTCGCGGCCTGGTGCCATTCATTTTCTGACGCGTGGTCGGCGAGCACTGGCGAGTCGAAGTCGACGGCTTTTCAGAGAAATGCGACGCTGCTCCCACGCGGTGCGCTGACCGCCCATCGACAAGAACTAATCCATCAGGTTACTTCTTAGGCCGTTGCCGCCTGCTCTGGGGGGTTTAGCGATGGGCGGATCAGCACGCTGGCCCAATGGCCGTGACACCCGGCCGTGTCGTGCTTGTGGCAGCGAGCTGCGCCAAGCTTTCGGCCTGTGCAAACGCTGCTACCTGTTCTGGTACTACCACGCGGCCCCGCGCGGATCGTGCGAACTATGCGAGGCTCGGGTCTACGCGCGGCGCATGTGCCGAAAGCACTATGCACGCTGGGCGAGACACGGCGACCCTACGGTCGTCTTCAGGAGTGGCCCGCGCAGGACACGCAGCGGGAGCGTGCGGAAAGGGCCACGACGCGTGCTGTGGCCGCGCGAGTCGACGGAACTGACGTACGAAGGTGCCACCGGTCGCCCGATAGACCCCGCCATCCAGGCGCTCCAGGAGCGCGTCGCTGCGCGCGACGTGCTGCACCCTTGGCGCACCCACCCAGCAGTCCCGCCGGCCATGTGAGATACAATGCGGGCACGCCTCGGGACGGTGGAACCTACACGGTCGCCAACCCCGTCTGCCGTCTTGAGACGCACTCGCGCGGCAGGCGCAGGAGCTTTTCCGCTTGGGGCAGCGTTCTGCACCAAGCGGAATTGCTCGAACCTCAGCGCTTACGCAGGGATAGGGTGGCCACGCGCGCGCTGAGTAACGGAGTGGAGTCCGTGGTGAACACCCGGTTGCTAGTGCGTCACCCCGGACCGAATACCAGACTGATCGGAGATCAACCGGCTTCTTCGATTTCGTCGTTATCGAGTGCGAACTGGTCGATCGGATGGCTGGGCCGGATCAGCCTCGGGACGAAGCTCCGATAGAAAGTTGTGCGCGATACGCCCAGCGCCCCATAGACCTCCTTGGCCGACAAAGTCCCATCCTCCATCAGCCGCTTTGCCCTGCGGAGCTGCGCTGCAGTCGCCAGGCTCTTGCGGCCCCAAGGTTTCGTGATCTTGCCATTCGCGTCCGTGCGGTACATGGCAACGCCGGCCCGCGTGCGCTCGCTGTTGATGTCGCGCTCCAACTGAGCGAAGGCAAGCATTATCGTCAGAAAGGCGCGGCCCATCGCGTTGGTGGTATCGATCTGTGTCCCCAAACAGCGGAACTCGATGCCGCGCCTTTCAAATTCCTCGAACAGATGC
>DASYKL010000436.1:0-2349 GCA_035995405.1 Chloroflexota bacterium | reverse complement strand
GAGTAGTGCAACAGGCCTATCTGGGCGACCACCAGGATCTGCGCATCGAATTACGTGGTGGACTCCAGGTCCGCGCGCTAGCCGACAGTCGTGAGCAGCGTCAGCCGGGCGACGAGGTGGATGTGCACTTCGCGGCGAGTGCTTGCCACGTCGTCGCCAACTGAGCTTTTTTCTACGCGCGAGACACTGCTGACGCCGTTGGCGCGTTGAATTCCGCCAGGAATTCGGCGTGGTGCTTCTCCCATAACGACTCCAGGTTCTCCTCGGCGCTGACGACTTCCAGCGGCGCCTGGCGGAACCAGCTCGGGTGCTGCGCCAGGTCCGGCTCCTTACCCTGTTGCAGCTGCTCCGCCAGCTGGATCAAATGACGCCGCATCTGGATAATCGCCGTGTCCGCCGCACCCAGGTGCTCCTGCGTGCGGTCGTAAATCTTGCCCATCGATTCCGTTACCGCTGCATCCTGCACCCGGTTCGTGGGCAAACCGGTGTAGTTCACCTGCCGCTGCATGTCGCGGTCGATCAAATAATCATTGTCACCATTGCGCGCCAGCCGCCACGAATTCGGCTCGTGCTGCAGATCGGCCTTTTTTGGGCCCCCGTACAGCAGCAGCCCGTATGGATCGCGGCTGGCCAGATCCAGCTCCGGCTGCGGTGCGTCATCCAGCTTGGGATGGATCATGAACCACCAGCTGGACTCGTCGTCGCGCGGGATGACGAAAAAGTTGCCACCGAGTTTCGAGCCTGGAATGGCGGTGAATGTCGGATAGGCAAATGTCGTCAAGCGCCAGTGATACCGACCGTCCTCCAACGCTTGCCGCTTGGCGCCGTAAACAAAGCCAAATGGCGTCTGCAACACGATCAAGCGCATCGGCGCGGAGTTCGACCGCGTGTTGACCGGCCGGTTGAAGGCCCGGTGCAAAAAGTTGATGTGCGAGGTATCGAGATTTCCTTCCAGGCCCTGGCTGTAATTCGAGCTCTGGATCCACTTCGCAATGGGTGTCTCAGTTGCTCTCGGCAACAGGCACCAGGGGTATTGCGGCAGCTCCGGCTGGCGGTCCGAGGGGCCCATATAGACCCAGATCAGGCCACCCCAGTCGGCGGCTGCATAAGCCGTCGCTGCAACCTTGGTTCGGAAATCGGACTCGGCTGGCTGGTTCGGCATGTCGACGCACTGGCCAGTGGTGTCGAACTTCCAGCCGTGGTAAACGCAGCGCAGGCCACTCTCTTCGTTGCGTCCAAAAAACAGCGACGCGCCGCGGTGAGGGCAGTTGTTGGCCAGGACGCCGACCTTGCCGTTGCTGTCGCGGAACGCGATGAGGTCCTCACCCAACAGGCGCAAACGCACCGGGTCTGAGTCGGGGCCTGGCAGCTCTGACGGCAGCAGGGCGGGTATCCAGAAGCGACGAAACAACTCGCCCATCGGCGTGCCCGCATTGGTACGTGTGAGAAGCTCGTTCTCTGCCTGGCTCAGCATGGATCACCTCAGTCTTACGCGGCTCAGTGTGCGCCCTCCGCCGCTCGCGTGTCACGCACTCGCTAGACTCCAGGACTGTGGATGCACGAGCGACCGTGCTGGCGTGGCACGCTGCGCTGAACGCTGGCGACGTGGCCCGATTACTCTCGCTGTCGACCGAGGACGTCGAAGTTGGCGGGCCGCGCGGCTCCGGTCGCGGCGCCGCCCTGCTGCGTGACTGGGTAGCCCGCGCGGGCATTCAACTACTGCCCCAGAACGTGATCGGCACAGACGAGACCCTGGTGGTCGAGCAGAGCGCGTGCTGGCTTGACTCGTCAGGCACGCTGACGGAGCCGCAGATGGTGGCCTCGGTGTTTCACGTGGTCGGCGGCCAGGTGGCCAGCGTCCTGCGTTACGGCGACACCGCCGACGCACTGTCCGCCGCCGGCCTGGCCGCCGACGCGTGACGTCTACTTCGGCGGCGCGCCCGACGGCGTCGGCGTCGCTGTCGGCTGTGTCCGCGTCGTGTAGATCACCTGGACATAGCCCTCGGTCCCGTCTGGCGTTTTGACCGGGTACCAGCGCTGCCCATCGCCTTCGACCTCATCGCCCGTAACGGTGAGCGGTGTGCCGTCGGGCAAGACGTCGGCGCGGTCGCCGTCGTGCGGCGAGTTGCGTAAATAGACGCCACCACCGTCGGTGTTACCGACCCACACGGTGGTCACGGCCGTCACGGCCGTCGCGGTAGCCGGGGCGGCTGCAGTCGGCGAGGGCGTTGACGGCGGTGGCAGGGCAGTAGCGGTAGCTGGCGAGGGGCTGCTGACCACGGCAGCGGCCGCGCTCGGCGACGGAACGCTGGAGGCGGCCGCAAGCGCCGGCAGCGAAGTAGGTGCCGG
>DASYKL010000435.1:0-2806 GCA_035995405.1 Chloroflexota bacterium | reverse complement strand
CCAGTCCGAGTCCCTGTGGCCGTGGCTTGCCGTCGATAACCCGATAAAACGGCTCGAACAGGTGTGGCATGGCCGCCGCCGGAATCCCTGGCCCGTGGTCCAGTACCTGGATACGAACGCCGCCATCGGCATGCTGTACGTCGACCGCAATGTCCGTATCGGGCGGAGCGTACTTGGCCGCGTTTTCGACCAGGTTGTATAGCACCTGACCGATCTCCACCGGGTCGAGCCAGATCGCGGGCATGTTCTCGGGAGCGGTGACGTGCAATCGATGGCCGCGTGTGACCGGACGCAGCCGCTCAACCACGTCCTCGATCAGCGACCCAAGGTCGTGCCAGCTCATCTGCGGCTTCAGACTGCCGCCTTCAATGCGCGAGATGTCGAGCAGGTTTCCAACCAGATGATTCAGGTGATCCGCCTCCTGCTCTATGGCCTGAGCGAAACCCTGCCGCTCTTCGTCGGTCCAGGGTACGTCTTGCTGGCGCAGGCTGCCCGCCGATGCCATGATCGTCGCCAGGGGCGTGCGCAGATCATGCGATACGGCATTGAGCAGCGTCGTGCGCAACTGGTCGGTGCGACGCAGAATCTCTGCCTCGGTCGCTTCTTTGTGCAGCCGGTCGCGTTCGACCGCCAGACCGATCTGGGCTGCCGCGGCCGAAAGCAGCCGATCATCGGATTCTGCGAACGTCCCCGATTCGTGAGCAAGCAACAGGACCCCGATACGCCGGTCGTTCACCCGCACGGGTACGAGATGTACATCGTTGCGTAATCCAGTTGGCCGGCTGGGTTGAACGATGCGCACCCAGCGGCCTGGCGCAGCGTGCGTACCTGGTGAGGCGCCTGGGCCGCGTTGCAAGACGCGCCCCGCGGCAACGGCCCGCCCATCGATACCTCGGAGCGCCGACGTGTCGCCGGCATCAAAGCGCGTGGTTTCCCCGGTTGGGTGCCAGAGTTCCACCGCCAGGGCCGCCAGGTGCAATTCGCCTCGGAGCCGCTCAGCGACCGCGGCCAGGCCGTCGTGCTGTACCACGTCGCCTTCGCCCAGGAGGCGGACCACGTCGTACAGCACGACGGCCTCGCGTCCGCGCTGGAGCGCCTCGCGGGCTCGTTGACGCTGGCCCGCCGCGAGCTGGCCGGTGACTGTCGCCGTGAGCAAGAAGAAGAGCAGCGAAACCCATTCCTCGGGGTCGCTTACGGTGAACTGGTGGTGTGGCTCGACAAAGAACCAGTCGAAGACCAGGAAGGCGGTAAGGGCTGCGAAGACAGCCGGGCCACGGCCGAAGCCGACGGCCGTCGCCATGACGGCCAGCAGATACAGCATCGACGCGTTTGCCAGGTTGACCTGCCCGAGTACGACACCAATGAACAGGCTCACCAGCGCCACGGCGCCCAGCGCGACCGAGTAGCCCGAAAGGCGGCTACGCCAGAGCTTCTGAACGATCACGCCAGAGCGGGCCACTGGCCATCTCCCAAGTGTCTCACGGCTCACCTCAACAACGGCTCAACAGAACGACGAGTTCACTCACCACGACCTCAATGTCGCGTTGACCAGGCCTGACCTTGTTGAGCACATGTTGAGCGATTAGGCCCCCTCATTGAGCGATTTATGACCCGACCCGAGCGATACTTGGCGCTATCCGTGCTGGCACACTCGCGGAGGTCTAGATGAGCGTCCAATCCATGAACCCGCAGGCTCGCACCGACACGAGCCCGCGGTATCGACGGGTGCTGCTGGTCGAAGACGAGGCGGCCCTGCGTCGCGTCATTGCGCGCAACCTGACCGGCCGCGGAATTGACGTTCGCGAAGCAGCAACAGCGTCTGAGGCACTCCAGGCATTGAATTTCGAACTCCCCGAGTTGATACTGCTCGACATCAACCTGCCGGACCGTACGGGCTGGGATGTGTTGCGCGACCTGGGTCGGAGGAATGTCGACGTTCCGACAATCGTGGTATCAGCCGTACGGGTAAGTAAGAGCCGGCTGGACGAGTTCCACCCGATGGCGTACCTGCCGAAGCCTTTTCCCATCGAGGCCCTGCTGCGGCTCGTGTTTGGCTCGGCCCCCGCTGACCCGGAGTCGCCTGGCGCACGTCGCTAACAGACTTCGGGCCGGCTAATCGTTGCAATGCTTCGTCGGACCATAAGCCACGCGGAGCCGATCAATGTTTGGATGTGGCGCCGACTCCTCCGCTGCACAAATGCGCTAGAAAACTTGCGCGCACGTTGTCGCCGGTTGCCACTGCTCTGAGCTGGGTCTACTTGCGGTTCCTGACGGCTGGGCTGGCTTTGGGGATGGCGGCGTCGACCAGAGCGGTTGCGAGTGCGCCGGCGGCTGCGGCTGCGGCTGCGCTCGGGTCGTGATCCATCCATAGCGAGATGGCGGCGCCGTCGTAGAGCAGTACGAGGTGCTTGGCGAGCTGTGATCCCGTTGGGGCGCAGCAATGTCGTAGCGATCGTGCCCCGCCTGCTCCACAATCTGTGCTGCTATGCCCGAGATTGAACTCGTCCTGGGCCTCCTCGTGGCGGTCGCTGCGCTGGCGACGCTGGCGCATCGATTGAGCGTCCCGTACCCGATTGTGCTGGTGCTGGGCGGGCTGCTGATCGGGTTCGTGCCTGGGCTCCCCGATGTGCAGCTGGCGCCTGACCTCGTCTTCCTGCTGTTTCTGCCACCGCTGCTCTATATCTCGGCCTTCTATACGTCGGTCCGTGATTTCCGCGCGCACGCGCGTCCAATCCTGTCGCTCGCCATCGGCCTGGTGGTGGCTACGACCATCGTGGTCGCGGCAGTCGTGCACGCGGCCGTGCCG
>DASYKL010000434.1:0-4362 GCA_035995405.1 Chloroflexota bacterium | reverse complement strand
TTGGACTCAGCGGGATTGTCCACGATTCGCGGACCGTCGCGGCACGGTACGTCGAACAACCCCAGCCCCCAACTCCCAACTCCCAACTCCCTCAACTACTATTCGAAAGGTATGCCTCAGCAGACCCCTACCGAACGGCTGTCGCTCCGAACACGTCTCCAGGAGCGCGGGCGCGTCTGGGTCGTCGGCCATCGCGGGGCTATGCGCTCCTGCCCTGAAAACACCTTCGCCTCGTTCGACAAAGCCCTCGAATCAGGCGCGGATTGGATCGAGCTCGACGTACATCAAACCCGCGACGGCGCTCTGGCCGTCATCCATGACGAGGCCGTCGATCGCACGACCAACGGCCACGGCCTGGTAAAAGAACACACGATTGCCGAGCTCAAGCAGCTCGACGCGGGGTCCTGGTTTGGCGAGCAGTTCGCTGGCCAGCGCATCCCGACCCTGGACGAAGTCCTTGCCTGGGCTCGCCAGCGCCATACGGTCGTCGACATCGAGATCAAGAACGCACCGTTGTATTACGCAGGCATAGAGGAGTCTGTGGTCAAGACCCTGGACCGCGCAGGCATGACCGACCAGGTCATCGTCATCAGCTTCGATCATCACGCCGTGCAGCGCGTCAAAGCGCTCGATAGCCGTATTGCTACGGGCGTGCTGTACGCCGCCCGACCTGTCGATGGCGGACTGGGGTTGGCCCGGGCGGCGCAAGCCGATGCGCTCCTGCCCCACTGGGCCTATGTGACGCCCGCCGACGTCGAGCGGGCGCATGACGCCGGCCTGGCCGTCGCCCCATGGGAGTCTTCGGACCCGACGGTCCTGCGTCACCTCGTCGACGCAGGCGTCGACGCCATCGGCACCAACGCGCCCGACGTGTTGCGGGGCGTTCTCAGGCAGGGCAACGCACAATGACCGTGGCCTGGCCAGGCGCCTACTTGCGGCGCCCCGACGTCCAGCTTTTTCTGACCAGCTTCCTCGGGCTGTACGCCGAACTGCTGTGCATTCGCTGGATGCCAGCGCACGTGCGTTTTCTCAGCTACTTCACCAACTTCATCCTGCTCGCGTCTTTCCTCGGCCTGGGCGTCGGCATCCTCTCGGCGCGGCGCAAGCTGCCGCTTGGGCCTCGCACGTTTCCGCTGCTGTTCCTGTTTGCGGCGATTTTGATCGCGGCAACGCGCTTCGAACTCCACATCGGCTCTGCCGGTGTGCTGTATTACGGCGCGGGCGAAGGCGGTACTGCCCCGCCCGAGAACGCCCTCGTCTTGCCGGCCGCTTTCCTCCTGGTGAGCCTGATCTTTGTCTGCATAGGCCGGCCGTTGGGCATCTTGCTCGGCCAGGTCACCCCACCCCTGCGGGCGTATGCCTTGGACATCGGCGGCAGCCTGGCGGGGATCGCCGCGTTTTTTGCACTCTCGTGGTTCGAACAGCCGCCAGCCATCTGGTTCGTCGGCCTGATCGTGATCACGCTTCTGCTCGCTGGTCCGACCTGGATCGACCGCGGCGTGATGGTCGCGCCGTTGCTGATCGCAGGCCTGATCGCCTGGAACATCGGCCTCAATTACTGGTGGTCGCCCTATTACAAGATCGGCCTGGAAAAGACCGACAACGGCCATGGCTATGCCCTCAACGTCAACGAGAGCGGCCATCAAGCCATGCTGCCGTCAGACGAAAAAGAACCGTTCTATCGCTCGCCGTACGAGTTGTTCGGGGCGGGCCAATTCCAGCGCGCCCTGATCATCGGCGCGGGCAGCGGCTCGGACACCGCCATCGGGTTGAAATACGGTCAGGTCGGCCACATCGACGCAGTCGAAATCGACCCGGTGATCGCCCGCCTCGGTCGCCAGAACCACCCCGAGCAGCCCTTCTCTGATCCACGCGTCGATGTCCATGTCGACGACGGCCGGTCGTTCTTACGCAAGAGCACGGACAAATACGACCTGATCATCTATGCCCTACCTGACTCGCTGACCCTGACGTCGCAATTCAGCAGCCTGCGACTGGAGAGCTTCCTCTTTACCGAGGAGTCCTTCAAGGAGGCGAGGCAACACCTGACGCCTGACGGAGCGATCGTCCTCTACAACTACTACCGCGAGGACTGGCTGCTGCGAAAGCTGGCCGGCATGCTCGAGACGGCGTTCGGCCAACCACCGTATGCCCTCAGCTATGGCGGCTGGGGTCGCGCTGGCGTGCTCGTCAACGGGCCCAGGTTGAACACGCTGCTGGCTCAGAAACCAGAGCTGAACCAGCCCTATCAGGTGCTGCGGGCGCCGACGCCACAGCTCAACGAAGATCCGAATGCAATCCTGCTGCCCCTGGTGGGCTCGGGCATTCTGGCGCACGACAATCCAGCGGGGGATATCAACCCGGCGCCACCCACGCCAGCCACGGACGAATGGCCGCTGATGTACCTCCGCGCGCCAGCGCTGCCGTGGGTCTATATCGCTGGTCTGGCGATGGTCGGCGTAATCGCTATTGGCCTGATCTTCGGTCTGGCGCCAGCGACGGCCCGCAAAGGCTTCTCCGGCCACATGTTCTTCCTCGGCGCCGCCTTCATGCTGCTCGAGACGCGTAGCCTGGTGACCTTCGCCCTGCTGTTCGGCTCGACGTGGCTCGTCAACTCGCTGGTGTTTTTCGCCATCCTGTGCAGCGTCATGCTGGCGGTCTGGCTCAGCTCAAAGTTCCCGCTCAAACCATCGGTGCCGCTCTACCTGGTGCTGGTAGCTGCATTGGTGCTGGCGTATCTCGTGCCACAGGATGCGTTCCTGTCGATCGACAATCTCGCCCTGCGCTACGCCTCCGCCAGCATCGTCGCGTTTTTGCCCGTCTTCCTGGCGAACCTTGTCTTCGCTGGTTCGTTCAAAGGCACCGGGCCGACCGCTGACGTGGCATTTGCGTCAAATCTGATCGGCATCATGCTTGGCGGGATGCTCGAGTATGTCTCGTTGCTCACCGGCTACCGCCACCTGCTGCTGATTGTGATTGGCTTCTACGTGCTGTCAGCGCTGCTGCTGCGACGGCGAGCACCAACAGCGGCAACCGAAGAAACAGAAAACCGGGTGCCGGTGGCGGCGACATAGACCGGATGGTCGATATCGCGCCAGACCGCGTGGGATTTCCGTTGGCCGAGCGCCCTCGGCTGCGCCCCGTCGAGGTCTTCCCGACGCGTCACCAGGGCCAGCGTGGGTTGGTCCTGCGCGACACGACCGACCGCGACCTGGCGCCCATGTTTATCTCGGACGGAACCGTGCCCGCCCTCGAGCTCCTTGATGGCCGACGCACGATCCCCGATATCGTGCAGGCGTTGTCGCTGCGCGGCATGCCGATGACGGAGAGTCAGCTGCGAACGTTGCTGACCCGTCTCGACGAGGCCGGCTATCTGGAAGGAGCTCGCGCGGTGAGACGTCTGGCCCAACGGACGGCTGCCTTCCGCGAGGCGCCCGTGCGGCGGGCAGTCTTCGCCGGCGGCGCCTATCCGGATGCGCCGGCCCTGCCTCAATTTCTGGCAGAAGCCTATTGCGACGCCCAGGGCCCAGGCGCACTGCCGGCCGCGCCGCCCTCTGACGCACAGCCGTTACGCGCGGCGATCGCGCCGCACATCGACCCGCACCGCGGCGCGCCGACCTACAGCTTCGCCTACAAGGCACTGGCCGAAGCACAACGCGCCGACGTGTACGTCATTCTCGGAACCTGCCACACGCCGGTCGTGGGCCACTTCGCGGCCACCAGCAAGGCCTACGAGACGCCCCTGGGCGCGGTGCCCGCTGACCAGCCTTTTCTGGAGCAATTGGGCAGACAGCTCGGCACAGACCTGTACGCGGGCGAGTTCTCGCACGTCGGTGAACACTCCATCGAGTTCCAGGCCGTGTATCTGCGATCGCTCGGCCTGGCCGGCGAAGGTCAAGCCGCGATCGTGCCGATCCTGTGCGATTCGTTGCACAGCATGGTGCCGCCAGCTCGATCACCCAGCGAAATCAGCCTGGTCAGCGATTTTCTCGCCGCCCTGCGACGAACGGTCGCTAGCGACGGTCGCACGATCACGTTCATCGCGGCCGTCGATCTGGCGCACGTCGGCCCGCGTTTTGGCGACGACTGGCGCGTCGACCAGCAACACCAGGAGCGTGTCCGCCGCGAGGATGCCGAAATGCTCGAGCTGATCGTCGCACCCGACGCCGACGCCTACTACGCGCAGGTCATGCGCGATCGTGACGCGCGTCGGATCTGCGGGTTTACCCCAATTTATCTGCTGACTGCGTTGATGGAAGGGGAGCAACGTCAGGGTGAGGTGCTCCGTTACCAGCAATGGGTCGACACGGACCTCAGCTCGAGCGTCACGTTCGTCAGCGCCATCTTTCGCTAACTTCAGAC
>DASYKL010000433.1:0-6481 GCA_035995405.1 Chloroflexota bacterium | reverse complement strand
GGCCGCTACCCCAGCAGATGTGCAGTCGCACACGGTCCTGCGGGATGCCTTTCAGCGCGCGATTGATCGCCTCAACGCGCAGGTCGGCATAGGCGCGGTAATCGGCTACCGACATGTCCGGATACATCTGCCAGCCGTCGGGCAGGTCAGGATCGTCGATCTGGAGCAGGATGCCTGCGTCGGTGATCGCTTTGTATTCCTCGTGCAGCGCGTCGGCGATCGCGAACAGGAAATCCTCTTCGCTGTTGTAGTACTCGTTCCACAGCCAGTGCTCGACCGTGCCCGGCGCAATCGCGGGGAGATACGGCTCGACGTCGAGACCCTGTGTCGCGGCTTTGAGATTGGCGATGTCGTTCTGGACGTTGGCGTGTCCGACGTACTTCAGCGGTTGGGTGCAGAAGAACGGTGCGTTGGCAGTGCCACCGCCACGGAACGGACCAACGCCGGCGGCAAAAGCACCGGCGAATTCGCGCCGGTCGCGGGCGGTTACGTCGTGCGCAGCCGGTCCTTCGCCAGGTGGAAATGAGCGCGGCTCGATGCCACTGAGGCGGTTTCGGACATATCCAGAAAAGCCGCCCCGTTTGCTGAACTCGCCGTCGTTCGGCACGTCGATGCCCATCTCGGCCTGTCGCTTGACGACGTCTTTGACGGCGTCTGGTAACACGGCACTGAACTCGTCATCAGGTCCGTCGTTGAAGAGTCGTGCGACCTGCTCAGGCCGCGGCAACGTGCCGGCATGCGAGACCAGGATCCGATCGGTGCTGCGCCGCATAGGCGTCCCCCTTGTACTGTTGTCTGCGCACAATGAAAGTGATCTCGTGGGGATGCAGGATATGAGTACTCGCACTCAGGCCGCTGAGGCCTATGTCAAAGCGCTGCGAACGGGCGAGCCGTCGGCGACGCAGCAGGCAAGCCAGTACCTGGCGGACGACGTGGTACTCGCAACGGCGCAAGGTGAAGTGAGCGGTCACGACAACGTGCTGCAGCGGATCACGGGACAGTGGCCGCTGACGCCAGTGTTTCAGCTCACGGGCTTTTCGCCGCCACGTGAAGAAGGCGACACCGTCAAGGTCGACGCGGAGCTGCCACCGCTAGGGGCCGCCCCGCGGAGTTTGAGTCTGACGTTTTCGTTCAACGGCGGAGACAAGATCAAACGCGTTGAGCAGAAGCAGGAGGCGCCGCCGCCGCAGCCGCCGACCGACACAATCCCGAGCTTCGTGCGCGGGATCATCAATGGTGCCCTGGCGAACGGGACGCCGATGGTCGTGGCATACACCGACGAAGACGGTCAGCCGGTGCTGTCGCTACGCGGCTCGGTGCAGGTGTACAGCGACACGCAGCTGTGCATCTGGGTGCGCAATGCCGATGGGGGCATCGTCAAGACCATGACCCGCAACCCACGCTTATCGTTGCTGTATCGAGACAGCAAGACGCGGACGACGCTGATCGTGCAGGGCAAAGGGCATGTGGAGACCTCGCCGGAAATCCGTGAGCGCGTGTTCCAGTTGTCGCCCGAAGTCGAGCAGAACCACGACACGGGCCGCAAAGGCGCCGCGCTGATCATCGACATCGCGTCGCTGGGTGGCAGCACGGTGCGCGGCGGCATCAAGGTCGCACCAGGCGGAGCGTAGCGAGCGGCTAGACCGTCAGCGGGCGGAACGCGGGGATGACTTCGGTGGCGAAGAGCGACATCGAGCGCTCGACCTGCTCCAGGGGCAGACCGCCGAAGTTCATCCAGCACGCCAGCTCGCCTACGCCGGCCTCGGCGAGCTCGGCGACTTTGGCGCGCACGGTGTCGGGCGAGCCGATCAACAGGCTGTCTTCAATCAAGTCTTCCCAGCGCCGGTTGGTCACGCGCTCGGCCATCGCCAGCGCCTGACGTCGCGCGGTGTCGCTCAAGCCGGGCAAGCCATCGGCACTCAGCGAGCGGGCGAACGAGTCCAGATACCAACGCTCGTGCATCTCTGCATCCGCGCGCGCCTGGGCGTCAGTGTCAGCGACATAGACGTGCTTCGTCACCGTCCAGTGGCGCAGCAAGTCGTCGAGAAGCGACGACGGGTGGGCGGCGGCCGTGAGTCCGTCGGCGTACATCTGTCGCAGACTGACCAGCGCTGGGAGCGGTGTGCCGAGGCCCGAGCTGAGCAGCCGCCAGCCATGGCGAGCGGTCCACGCCACACTTTGATCGCTCGAGGCCGCGACCGCGAGCGGCGGATGTGGACTTTGCAGCGGCTTTGGATCGACACTCAAGCCGGGCACGCTCCAGTGCTGGCCGTTAAATGTCACCGTGGGCTGCGTCCAGGCGGCTAACAAGAGCGCGACCCCTTCTTCCAGACGCGTACGGCTTTCATCTTGCGACACGCCGTGGCCGACGAATTCGCGCGCACGATTGCCTCGCCCAATGCCAACCACCAGGCGACCGCCGCTGAGAATATCGAGGGTGGCTGTCTCTTCGGCCAGGCGCAACGGATGGTGGAACGGCAGCACGTAAACCGCCGTGCCGATCGTGATGCGGTCGGTGCGGCTGGCCAGCGTCGCGGCCAGTACGGAGGGTGCGGCTGACAGGCCGTAATCCGAGTAGTGGTGCTCCGTCAGCCACACGGAGTCGAAACCCAGCGCTTCGGAGCGGACCATCTGCTCCATTTCGGCCTGGATAACCTGTGCCGACGTTCGGCCTGGAGTGGCTTGCAGGAAGAAGTAGGTGCCGAAGCGCATGACCAGCGGCGATGCTACCGGGTGGCGGACTGGCTACGCCGAACGGCTATGCCGAACGGCTATGCCGAACGGCAGGCGCGGCAGACACCGACAATGGCGCTGTGGGCCAGGTCGGCTTCGAAGCCGTAGCGCTCGTCGAGCTCGCGGGCCAACGGCAACAGCAGCTCGACATCTAGCTCGACGTCGGCCGCGCAGCGGCTGCAGACCATGTGGTGGTGCGGCGCTTCGTCCGTCCGTTGATACTGCGCGACACCCTCGTGGAAATGCGTATGGCGGACGGTGCCAATCTCTTCGAGCACCTCGAGGGTGCGGTAGACGGTCGAGATGTTGACATCCGGAAACACGCGCACGACATGCTGGTAGACCTGGTCAGCCGAGACGTGGCCGTGCATCGAGGCGACGGCGTCGAGGATCAGCTGTCGCTGGGGCGTCATGCGCAGGCCTCGCTGTTTGAGCGCGACTTTGAGCTCCGAGGCGGAGACCATTTTTGTGGTTCAGCACCCTACCACACGTCTGAACGCGCTAGGCTACAGGCCATGAGCGACAGCGAGGGCGAGATTCTCAAGGCCAACACCGTTGGTCGTGGCCAGATAGAAATCGGGATGGATGTGACCGGAATCGACGGCGAGCGCATCGGCAAGGTCAAAGAGGTGCGCGAGACCGAGTTCCTGGTCGATCGACCGCTGGCTCGCGACCTGTGGGTGCCTTACGAGTCGATCATGGCCGCTGAAGGGCACGGCGACGGCTTCCGCGGCGCGGTACCCAATCCGACCGACGTGGTGCTGTCTATCAGTGCCGCCCACGTGGACGCCCAGGGCTGGCGACACGCCTAATCCAAGTTGTGCCGCGCGGCACCTCAAGGCGAACCGCGTGGCGGTCGATAGTGGGGTATGCGCGCAGATGTTGCTCAGCCGTTCTTGCTGGCGGCCAAAGGTGTGCTCGAGCAAGAACTCGGAGGCGACGTGGGTCGCGGCCAGGTCAGCATCGAGCGCGGTGATTTCACGGCTGGAGAAGTAACGGCCGTCGTTGGAGTAACTGGTGCGCTGTCGGGCGCGATCATGTACCGCATGTCAGAGGCGACGGCCCTGGCAATTGTCGGGCAGATGATGGGTCAATCATTCAGCGAGCTCGATGCGTTGGCTCGCAGTGGTGTTGGCGAGCTGGGCAACGTGATCACAGGTCGGGCAGGCGTGCTGCTCGAGCGAGCAGGGATCCGCGCCGATATCGCGCCCCCAATGCTGATCGTCGGCCGCGGCGGGTTGATGTCGAGCCTGGATATCCCGAGGTTGCTGGTCCCACTGCAGACGCGGGTTGGCGATATCGACATGCAGATCGCCCTCAAAAAGGGCTAAGCACGCCTCAGCTGATCGGGAACTTAGAAAAATAGGCTTTGATACCGTCGGCGTAGCCTCTGGCTACCGCTTCTACCACCTGATCTTTGCGCAGCGCGTTGGCGTCGTCTTCGTTGGTGATGAACAGGCTTTCACCGATGATCGCTGGCATCTCGCTTGGCCTGGTGACGGCGCTGGTTTTGGGGCTCAACAGGTAGTAGTGGTCGCCACCCAGGACCGCGGTGTCCTTGGTCGCGCCGTGGTCCACCGTGGTGTAGCCGGCGTCTTTGAGGGACCTCACGAGCGCCTGGTCGACCATCTCCGCGAGCGTTTTACTGCGATCGGCGAACGGGCGATCGGGGTCATAGAACACGTACGTGCCTTTGACATTCGGATCGCTGATCCCGTTGAAGTGGACCGACACGAACAGGTCGCTGCCGGTCGCATTCGCCAGGTCAACCCGCGCCTGCAGATCGTCTGACAACGTCACTCGGCCGTCGCCAGTCTGGTCTTTTTTATCGGCATTCACCTGTGCATCGCGTGTACGCGTCGGTGTCACCTGATAACCCGCCTGCTGCAGTAAGTCGCGGAGCCGCAGCATGACCCGCAAGTTGAGCTCTTTTTCGATCAGGGTTGTGCCGTCAGGAAACGTGTGCGCCGCGCCGATCTCTGTCCCACCGTGACCGGCGTCGAGGGTGACGGTCGGGTCGCGGCGGAAGCTGTTGGACAGGTCTGACCCGGGCAGATCGCCCGGGCGGGCCAAGGACCCCGCCGCACCTGGCTTGAACTGCCCAACTAGTTTGCTGCCGCGGGCCTGCTCGGCCAGATCAGGCGGCAGATTGCGTCCCGTCAGCAGCGCCTTGACGTAGTCGGCCAGGAGCAGGCCCTGGGTGCAGCCGCAGCTCTTGTCGTAGTGCATGATCCCGCGCTGAAAGCGCTGGTAAATGAAGCTCGGGTTCGCTGGATCGCGTGTTGGCCTGGACGTCGGTAGGCCCCAGATCTCGAGGTTGAAGTACGGCAGCAAGCCCTCACCTCCGTCCGGCACACCCTTCGGGTAAGCCTCCTCCAATCGGACCGTGCCGAAGAAGGTCTTGGCAAAGTTGACTGGCTCGCCCTCAAACATGTCGGGCGCCGTGGCCCGGACGAACTCGAGCGTCTGGGCGTGGTAGTTCGGTGCGTCGGGCTTCGGCGATTGATTGATGACGGCTGCGTCAGGCGCGGGGAACGTACTGCCGTTCATGCGGGTGTATGGCAGCAGGCCCTCATCGAGGATGTTCATGGTCTGTACTCCGCCATCGGGACGCAGCTGCAGGATCTGCCGCTGAAAAATCTGGACCTTCATCCCGAACAGAGTGAACACATTCGAAACGGGGTAGCCAAAACTCCGAATCCCGCCGCGGACGCGGAAATAGTCCCAGAAGGCGTCCTCGCCGATGCGGTAGCCCGTTTGCTGGAAGAAACGGTCGTCGTTCGGGACGGGTGCCGGCGACGGCCCGAGCGCTGCCTGCTGCGCCGGCGCAGGCGCCGGTTGGGGTTGTGTCGCTGGCGCGGGGTCAGACGTTGGGCCCAGAAAACGGACCGCGTCGGCTACGACGACGCCATCGGCCTTGTCGCTGATCACGACGCCCTGGGCTTTGCCTGGCTGAAAGTCGAAGGTGCCGAGTGACTGCCAACCGCCCCCGTTGTTCTTCTGGTTGAACACGACGTTCGCCGCGCCGGCATTCGAATTGATCTGGTAATTCGCGTTCGTGGCGCGGTTTGGCCCAGCAGTCCAGCGCACGAAGACCTGGTAGCGGCCGGCGGCGCCGTTGGGAAATGGCCAGCCGACGGTTGCCGAGCCATCGCCTGGGGTTCGAAACAGATAATCGTTGCCCAGGAAGCCAGTGGTCGTGTTGGTGGCGGCCCACTTGCCTTTGATCTGCACGGCCGCGTCCGAGTTGTCGACGATCAGCTCAGCGGCGAGTGTCGTCGAAGCGAGAGGCAGCGCGCAGACGAGCAATGCCAGACTGAGTGCGAGCGAGCAGAATCGCGTATGGGGGAGGCGCCAGGACATAGCCCGTGAGCAGAGTCTAACGATGGGTGTGGAACGGATCGCCGTCGCACGCGTTACGGAAGGCTCTCACTGTTGTGCTTAGCCGCCCGGCGTGGTGGGCTATGGTCAGAGATGAGTGACTGCCGCGACTGAGCTCCATCATGAGGGCGAAGCAATCGAGCGTGCCGCCAGACACGTGCGCTGGTGGCCGCCGATCATGGCGTTTCTGGTGGTCGGCGTGGCATACGCGCTGGTGTCCGACCGCCTGACCGTTGGGCCAAAGTGGGCACTGTTCGGCGTCGTCGCAGTCGCGATTGGCGCCGCGTGGTTCCTGCGCCGCCGCGGCATGATCTACGCCGGTCGGTACGTGGCCATGGCGGCACTCGTGACCATGACCGCTGCGCTG
>DASYKL010000432.1:0-2663 GCA_035995405.1 Chloroflexota bacterium | reverse complement strand
CCCGGCGAGAGCGGGGCGAACCCAGCCTGATCGAACACCTCCGCCCAGCGATTCCAGCTGCTCGCCAGAAGCCACAAGCCGTGGATGAAGACAACCGGCGTGCGCCCGCTGGCATTCGCCTGGTCGATCTGCTCCCGGATCGGTGACGCTGCGTAGTCCGTGCTGGTGTGGCCCGCGTGCGAGTCGAGTGTCGACATGGTGCCTCAGTGTCCAACCCTCCTGACACCGCGTCAAGGCAGGTTAGTGATCGCCGTGAGCGGCCAGGAACGCGGCGAGGTACTCGGGCAAGTCTGGCGCCGGCGGACCGTCCGGCGCCGGCTCCGGCGGGGCCATGATCTGCCGTATGGGCAGCACGCCCGCCCAGCTCGGCAGCGCGACGTCATCAGGGTCATCCTTGGGTGGCCCGGATCGCACCTTGGCTGAAGCCGCGGCAAGCGGGATCGCCACCACGCCGGTCGCCTTCAATTCCTGTTCGGTCGGCTCGCGCACGTCGGCCCAGCGGCCGGGTAAGAGCCGTTCCATGAAGCACAACAGGGCCCGCCGTTTCGCCTCCGGGTCAGTGATCGGTTCACCTGTGCCGAACAGCACCGCCGAGCGGTAATTGACCGAGTGATTGAAGACCGAACGCGCCAGCACCAGGCCGTCGACCAGCGTGATCGTGACGCAGACCGGATTGCGCGCGCCGAGATGCTTGATCATGCGGCTGGCCGCCGACCCGTGCAGCAGCAGGCTGTCGCCGTCGCGCGCGTGGAGCGTCGGGATGACGATCGGCGAGCCGTCCTGGATGAAGCCGACGTGGCACATGAGCGCCTCATCGACGATGGCGTAGATCGCGTCGCGCTCGTACTGGCCGCGCTCCGGGTGACGCAGCAGTTTGTTGCGGCGGGACTTCTCGAATGCGGCGGTGCTCATAAACGGCCCAACCGTACTCGAAACGGCGCGTTTGACCAGCGTCGGAGGGAAATCCCCCGATCGGGCGAGCTTGAACCGATCAAGGAATCGGTGCTGGCGTCGATGCTTGGTCATGGACTCCTCGCCAGTGCGAAGCGGTATGCACGACTCCAATCTCGATACCGCCGACGACGCGAAGACGCGCGAACGTTGGCCACTGGGTCTGTTCCGCAGCATCGTGACCGTGGGCGCGCTGAGCGCCATGTGTCTGTACTTTCTGTACGGCGCTATTGCGGGCGACCTGACCATCTCTGCTCGCAACGGGCCAGTCATTCATCTGTACGGGCTGGCGGCCTGGCTGGCGCTTGTTGTCCCCACGTCAATCGGCGCCTCCCTCGCTATCCGCGCGGGCCTGGTGGAATTTTCGAACGATCTGACGCAACGAGCGACTGAAGTGGGCTTACTGCTCGGTGGTGCGGGGTTGTTCGTGCTGCTGACCAACCTGCAACGCGGGTAGCCTGCGGCTGTCCTCAGGTGGCGTGGAGCGCCTTGACGAGCCGAAGCGTTCGGCGCTAATGTGTTGATGTGCTTCAACCTATCAGCGTAATCGGCTCTAGAGATGGCGATGGCTGCTGCCTGGTCGCACCCGATGCGCTGAGCCCACAAGTCAAACAGCTGCGCGATCAGCTGGTCGCCAGCCGCGACCTGCTCGACGCACTCGCCGAGCCCGTCCGCCAGGACCTGGTCCAGGTGCTGGCCCGTCAAGAGCTGAACGTCGGCGACATCTCGTCTCGCGTCACCCTCAGCCGGCCAACCGTCTCACACCACCTGCTGATCCTGAAACGGGCCGGCCTCGTGCGGACACGCAAGCAGGGTCGGGAAGTCTTCTACCGCCTCAATAAAGCGCCCATCGTCAACACGCTGCAGGGGCTGGTCGACAGCCTCACCTGTTGCTGAACGCCAGCGTTAGCTGCCGCCAAGGATTGCCAACCGTGTCCACGCCTGCGTTTGCCGATGCCAAAGACTCGTCCCCGAAACAGCCGCTGCCGGTGGCCGTGATCGGCGCCGGCCCGGTCGGCCTGGCCGCGGCTGCCCATCTGCTTGCCCGCGGCCAAACACCGCTGGTGCTCGAAGCAGGTAACGCCGTTGGCGCGTCGATTCGCCAGTGGCGCCACGTCAGCTTTTTCTCGCCCTGGAAGTACACGGTCGATACTGCCTCTGTCGCGCTCCTCCAACCGACCGGCTGGACCATGCCCGATCCGGACAGCGTCCCGACTGGCGCCGCTCTCGTTGAACGCTACCTGGAGCCCCTGGCAGCGTTGCCGCGGATCGCGCCGCACCTGCGTCTTGGCGCGCGCGTTACGGCCATCGCCCGCCGCGGCCATGACAAGCTGCAGACCGCCGGGCGGGGAGACGCGCCGTTCGTGCTGCGCGTCCAACGCTCAGACGGCGCGGAAGAGCAGGTACTGGCCAGCGCCATCATCGACGCCTCGGGCACCTGGAGCACTCCGAGCCCGCTCGGCGCCGACGGCTTGCCCGCCCTCGGCGAAGCGGCCGCGGCGGAGCAGATCTTCTACGGCATTCCCGACGTCCTTGGCGAGCACCGGAAGCGCTACGCGGGCAAACGGGTCGCCGTGGTCGGCGGCGGGCACTCCGCGTTCAACGCGCTGCTCGACCTCGCCGCGCTTGCCGAGCAGGCCCCTGGCACGGAGATCACGTGGATCGTGCGCCGCACCCAGGTTGGCCAGCTCTTTGGTGGCGAGCAGCAGGAC
>DASYKL010000431.1:0-6671 GCA_035995405.1 Chloroflexota bacterium | reverse complement strand
GTGGACAAAGTTCGCCTGCTCGGCGTAGGTCGAGTGCAGCTGCTGAATCGCCTCGAGCTCAGGTGCGCAAGTGGCACTGGTGCACAGCGCTGGCGTTGCGAACAACAGGACGAGCGGCTTCTGGCCAGCCGCAAGCGCATCGGCGATGGTCATGGCGTGCAGTGAGCACGGCGGGGTATTGCTGCAGATATGCGAGGTATCGCCGTTCACGTCGCGATCGGTGGGCGAGAGGGAGCGCACGGCTGGCTCATCGTAGCCAGGAGCACTGAATTTCGGCTTCACGTCGAAGTTCATACGCGCGACTTTCGCCGTATCGCCGGGCACGTCCAGCGTCGCCTGCGCACCCCAGCCACCGGTTTCAGGGAAGGTCGCCTGGCTGACCCAGATGCCCTTGCTCGCGCCACCCACCGAGCGGAACACGGCGTTCGCATCGGCACGCTTCTCGGCCTGACCGTTCGACGTCAGCTTGAAGAACTCGAGCTTGAGATTGCCGGCGACGATGGGCTGGTTGCGTGCGTCGATCAAACCGACGGCGAATCTGTTGCGGCCCTGGGCAGTCTCGCTGCTGGCCTGGACGACCGTCAGCTCAGCCCCGGTAGCCCGCGGCTTCACCAGCGGATTGGCCTGCGTTGGGGCAGCGCTGGGAGCTGTGGGGGCGCTGGCCGGCGGTCCGCCGGGCGCCTGACATGCCGCCAACAGCGACGCAACGGCACCGCCGACCATGGCGCGCGCGACCTGCCGACGCGTCAAAAGCATGTCCGCGAAGTATAACGGCGGCTCACGCCAGGGACCGTGAAAGTTGGATCGGCTGGCCTGAGCGCCTTGACCACCAGTCCGGGCGTCGGATACAACCGGTTTGGCGTTCGTACCGTACGCCGCCACCGTGACTGAGGAGCGCATCATCCCTTTCCCCGCGAGTACGAGATCCCACGGCGAGCCCGAGCCCTTGCCACGTCGACGCCGTGAGGCCAACGAGCTCGATCGTCCCAGCCCGACCCGACGCAATCCTCGGCGACGCCGACAAAACACCCCGTGGCTGCAGCGCAATGCGCTCAGCGTCGCGGCTGTGTCAGTTCTGGTTGCCTTGCTGGGTCTTGGCTTCGGCTTGCTGCAGTTGATCGTTCGCCCTGACCCGGGCCAGGCGCTGCTGCCATTACCCCAGAGCGAAGCGACCTCGTCCACCGTCGCCGCCGGCGCTACCGCGCCACTCGTCCAACAGGGCGCCCTGATCGGCTCAGCACTGGTGCCTTCGCCGCCGGCCACTCAGCGTGAGATTGTCGCCAGCGTCAAAGTTATCGACCCGAACTACACCGTGGCCTCTGGCGACACACTGGGCCAGATCGCCGTACGCTTCAATACGACAGCGGATCGCATCCAGGCGTTGAACAACCTTGCCGACCCGCGCGCGCTGCGCATCGGCACCAAATTGATCATCCCGCCACCGCTATAGCCATCGGCACAGCACGGCGGAAACGCGCCCCCACGTCGCCGCCTCATCGCCCGCCCACTCGTCGGCGCCGCCCATCGCCTCGCGGCTGGCTCACTTTGCTCGTGCTGGGCTTGTTGGTCGGCCTGATCAGCATCGGCCCGCTCACGCTGCGCGATCTGGTCTCGGGCCTGACATTCGTGCGGCCGCCGGCCGCGACCATCGGCACGGCCGCCCCGCGCAGCGATGCCGAGCTGCAAAAACGGCTCGACGCCGCGGCGACTGTCACCCCCCTGAGCCGAGGCAGACTGAGCGCCGCCGTGGTCGACCTCGCGTCAGGCGGCAGCGCCACCCTCGATGCGGAGCGCGTCTATCCGGCCGCCAGTCTGTTCAAGGTGCCGATCCTGCTCGAAGTCCTGGCCGAGGAACAAAGCGGCCGACTGGCCGCCGAGACCCTGCTGGAGATCCGCCAGGAGGACTGGACCGACGGCAGCGGCGTACTCCAGGCACGCATTGGTGAACGACTCGCCGTCCGTGAGCTGACGCGCCTGATGATCCAGGAAAGCGACAACATCGCCGCGCTCGTCCTGCTCAACGCAGTGAGCGCCGCCAACGTGAATGCGACGCTCGAGCGGCTGGGACTGCACGCCACGCGCGTCGTCGACCACCGCGCCGGTGACGCCGCCGAGCACGCCACATCGGCCGCCGACATGAGCCGCCTGCTGGTCCTGCTCGCGGCGGGCCAGGCCGTTGATGCAGGCGTGTCAGAAGGGGTACTGACGGAGCTCGAACGGACGCAGCACGTGGATTGGCTCGGCGATGGCTTGCCGTTCTGGGTCAAAGTTGCCCACAAATGGGGCGATCTGCCGCAGGCCCGCCATGACGCTGGGGTCATCTTCTCGCCGCGCGCGACCTACGCCGTCGCGGTACTGACCGAAGGCGGCGTACCTGATGAAACAGCTGCTGTGATCAGCCGCATCTCGCAGGCGATGTACGACTATTTGCGCTCGCGGCCCTGATGCTAGCCTCTTAGGCGGAGGCCCATATGAACAAACTGCCGTCGAACCCGCTGGCGTGGGAGTACAAGCTGATCTCGATGGGCAACCCGCTCGAGCCAGACACTGAGCCACGAGCCAACGCGGTGGGCAAACAGGGCTGGGAGCTAGCCGCTGTGGACGCGGGTGTCTGGATCTTCAAGCGGCCGCTGGTCGAGGAACAGACCGGTCAGCTGCAGGCAATCATGGAGCAAACGATGCCCATGGCCATGCCGGAGTCCGAGCCAGTCGGCCCGACTGCTACCGTGTAGACGAGTCGGCACCCGTCCCCAGGACTGGCTGGTGGCCACGGGCACGGCACAAGCGCTCGTAGTCGCTCTGCAAACAGGCGTATTGCTGGACCAGCAGCTCATGGGCTTGTTGCAGGCGATCGAGGCGACGGTCGGCTTCAGCCAGGCGGTCCTGGAGGACGCGTTCGAGTCGCGCTTCGGCATCGCGCTGCTGTTGGTGACGTCGGTCATCGTGCTCGACGCGGCGATCGCTGGCCCGTGAGCCATATTCGAGGAGGAGTCGGGCGAAGGTGAAGGCGGCGGTGATGATGGCTCCGCCGGCGAGTGAGTGAAGCAGCGTGTCGTTGTCCATGGACCCAGATGCGCCTCCAGTGAGCGTGCTCACGATATTGAGCACGCTCAGTATTGTAGCCGATTTGCTCAACAACAGCGTATACTGGGCTTCCCCGCCCATGCAGACCGATCCCACCACTCTCGGCCAGCGCATCGCTGGCTTGCGACGCGCGCACGGCTACAGCCAGCGACGGCTGGCCGAAGCAGCCGGCGTGTCCCACGGCTATGTCGCTTTACTCGAGCTCGGACGCTTGCCGAGTCCAGGCAAGTTCCGCCTTGACGCCATCGCCCGCGCCCTCAACCTGCGCACCTCGGACGCGTTGCTCAACGCCACCGGCCCAGTCGGCGCAGTCGGCCCAGTCGACGCTGGAGACCTGGCAGTGGCCAGCGCACAGCCGCTGGTCATGCAGGCCAACGTCCTGGGCGGCCTGGATCAGGTGCGCCCGAGCACCTCGCGGCCGCTGCCGGTCTTTCGCTGGGGTTCGTGTGGTGACCCGCGCGATCGGGAGAGTCCGCCAGATCCCGACCACCTCGAATTTCCGCCGCCCGGGCGGGAGACGCTCATTGGACCCGCCGGCTTCGGGGTCGTCGTCAAAGGCGAAAGCATGGCCGGCCGCGGCATCTTCGATGGCGACGTCGTCTGGGTCAACCCCGAGCGGCCGTACCAGTTGGGCAAAGTCGTCCTGGCCATGGTGCGCGACGTCGGCGGCGAGTCGGGGATGGTCGTCAAGACGTACGCCCGCGGCGACGTCGGCGAATGTCTGATGAGCGAGTCAGCGCAAGGCCAGCGCAGCCCGGTGGTCTGTCAGGAGTTCAACGTGATCGGCCCCGTAGTGGGCATCACCTCCTGGCGCCTGCCGAGCTAGGGGCGCCGCCCTGGCCGTCCTGGCCGTCCTAAGCCGCTTTGGCTTTGCGTTTCGCGGGCGCTTTGCGCTTCTTGGGCTCTGCGCGTGCCTGGCTAGCCACGGGCGCTGAACCACCTTTGCGCTGTTTGGCTGCCTCGATGCTAGCCCGGAGCGCGGCCATCAAATCGCCCACCGGCGCCGCGGGCTGACCCTCCGGCACTACGACCTCGCGACCCTCAGCCTTACTCTCGATCAGCTCGAGCAGCGCCTCGCGGTAATGATCGTGGTACTTCGACGGGTCAAACGGCTCCTCCAGCGCATCGACCAGCGTCGCCGCGACGGCCAGCTCTTTGTCATTGACCAGCACCTCCGGCACGCTCAGGTCGCGCTCCCGAATCTCGTCGGGATAATGCAGCGTCTCGAGCAGCAGCACCCCTTCCTGCGGTCGCAGCGCGCACAGGCTTTCTTTGTTGCGAATCGCGATGCTGGCGACGCCGGTGACGCCCTTCTTGTCCAGAACTTTGAGCAGCAGCGCGTACGGCTTGAGGCCGGTCTCCTCGGGCTCGAGGTAATAGCTCTTGTCGTAGTAGATCGGGTCGATGTCGCTGGCTCTCACGAAGGCCGACAGCTCGATGGTGTGCTTGGCCGGCAACGGCAGCTTTTCCAGGTCGTCGTCGGTGATTTCGACGTACTGGTCCTTGCTGACTTCGAACGCGCGCACCAGCTCTTCCTGCGGCACTTCGACGTCTTCGGTGGCGCAGAAGCGCTTGAATTTAATGCGGCTGTGGTCAGGCTGGTGCAACAGGTGGAAGCTGACGTCCTTGTCCTGCGTTGCCGGAAATAATTTCACCGGGATGCTGACCATCCCGAACGTGATCACGCCAGACCAGATCGATCGCGCCACAGCTCAACGACCCTCCAGAGGTCCATTCAGCAACAACCTAGCGCAAAAGTAGTGCCGGGGGGGGGACTCGAACCCCCACGGGTTTCCCCACGCGAGTTTGAGTCGCGCGCGGCTGCCATTACGCCACCCCGGCTTGCGGCAGTGAATTCTACTGATTCAGAGTGGCTCGCGGGCTGACGTCCAGCCTTGCAAGTCCTGCATCAAGGTTCCCTGGAGCGTCGAGCCGCCAGCGGTCGAGCGGCGCAAGCCGATCGACGCGAACACCACCAGCCCGAGCAGGATTACCAGGACCGCCCCCAGGCCGACCGTGGCCGGCAGCTGTGCGCGGCCTTCCAGGGCCGGGTCGGTGCGGGCCGCCTGGTTGCCCGTCAGGTAGTTGAGCGAGCGAATCTTGCCATCCTGCACGACTGCCTCGACGTTGACGGCGAAGGAGTTCGGCGTGTTTGCGGCGCCGCCGTTATTGCCGGCGGCCTGACCGGGAAGCTGCTGCCCCTGGCCCGAGGCCTGTGTCCCCGCGCGCTCGGTCCACGTCACGTGCGTCCCGGTCGCGCGACGATCGGACACGACTACCACGCGCGACCGCGTGATCGGGCCGTCGAGGTACTTGCGAATCTCGTCTTTACCCGAATACATGGTGTTACGCACGCTCACGCTGGCGTCGTCGGCGAAGTACGTCAGCGCAGCGTCGATGTCGCGACGGTTGCGGGCCATCTCATAGGCGGTGATGACCGCGGCTGGATCACCACTGGCCTGCGCCCGAGCCATTGACGCGACAATGCCGCTGCCGATGAGAAACACTGCTCCGACGCCCATCGCCAGCCAGATGCGCAGCATAGTTCTACCTGCGCTCAAGTATAGGCCGGTTCAGCCGCCGATCTGACTCATCGATCGTGAAGCGCGCTGGAACGCCGTCCCTTCGTTGATCTTGTGCTTCAGCTCTTTGTGGTTGACGGCGGCGATCAAAATGTCGGCCAGCTCGTCGTCGGTCGCCCCGGAGCGCATCGGAGCGCGCAGATCCCACTCGTCAATGGAGAACAAGCACGTCCTTAATTGTCCATCCGCCGTAAGGCGAATGCGATTGCAGGTGCCGCAGAATGGCTGCGATACGGGGTTGATGAAGCCGATCTCGCCAACACCGTCGGCGAAAGTAAACCGCCGCGACGTGCTGCTGGCTTCAGCAGCGACTGGTACCAGCGGCATGAAATCGCGCTCGATGATGGCCATGATCTCGGGCCCGCTGAGCACGCGCTCACGTTCCCAATTGCCATCAGCATCGAGGGGCATGAACTCGATGAAGCGGATGACATACGGCTTGCGGCGGGCGAGCTTGGCGAAGTCGACAACCTCGGCTTCGGTGAAGTCACGCATGGCGACCACGTTGACTTTGATCGGGCTGATGGTCGGGTGGCGCTCGAGCTCTTCCAGGCCAGCCAGCACTTCGTCGAGGCCGCGGCGGCGGGCAATCTGGTGGAAGCGATCGTGCTGCAGCGTATCCAGGCTCACGTTGATGCGTTTGAGGCCAGCATCGGCCAGCGGTTTGGCCATCGAGCGCAGCAAAAAGCCGTTGGTGGTCAGGCTGAGGCTCTTGAGCGGTAAGCGCGCGACACCGGCCACCAGCTGCGGCAGATCAGGGCGCAGGGTGGGCTCACCGCCAGTGAGACGAATCTCGTCCACGCCCAGGCTGACGGCGATTCTCGCGACGCGTTCGATCTCTTCGAACGTCAGGATGCTGTCGCGTTTGAGCCACTGCATGCCTTCTTCTGGCATGCAATACACGCAGCGGAAGTTGCAGCGATCGGTGACGGAGATACGCAGGTCGCTGATGTGGCGACCGTAGCTATCAACGAGGCGTCGTTCGCCCGCTACATGGCGCGGCTC
>DASYKL010000430.1:0-7352 GCA_035995405.1 Chloroflexota bacterium | reverse complement strand
GGTCGCCCATCGGCGATGATGAGCGCCAGTTTGTGTTTGTCCTGGAAGAGACGAATGTCCGCTAGTGGGTCGCCATCGATGGCCAGGACGTCGGCTCGTTTGCCGACCTCGAGGGTGCCGGTCAAATGGGCGACGCGGCAGCATTCGGCCGCTGTTTTGGTGCTGGCGACGATCGCTTGCATCGGGCTCAGGCCGCCTTCGACCATCCGCTCCAGCTCTTCGGCATTGGTGCCGTGTGGGCCAACGCCGGTATCGGTGCCCATGGCGATCTTGACGCCGCGCTCGACGGCCAGGCGGAAGCTGTTGACATGGTCGGCCATCACCTCGCGCGCCTTGCGGACAGCATAGGGTGGCACCGACGTGGCGTCTTGCTCGGCGCGGCGGATAACCCACAGCGGCGCCACGAGCGTCGCGACCAGGAACGTGCCGCGGCGCTTCATCTCCTCGACCACTTCTTCGTCGAGATAGATGCCGTGCTCGATGGAATGGATGCCGCCCAGGACGGCGTTTTTGATGCCTTGCGTGGCCTGGGCGTGGGCCATGACCGTCTTGCCAGCGGATTGCGCTTCGTAGACGATGGCGGCGATCTCATCGGGCGAAAAGCCGGTCGCGCCGGGCTCGTCGTTGGGCGACATGACGCCGCCGCTAGTGTGGACTTTGATCTGGTCGGCGCCGTCGCGCAGGACTTCGCGGGCTGCCTTGCGCACGCCCTCGATGCCATCGACGACGGTGTGCGGTATCTCTGAATTGGTCGGTCGAATGTTGGCCCCATTGGGCATGATCGAGTCGCCGTGGCCGCCGGTTTGCGACAGCGCCGAGATGGCGATCCGCAGCCGCGGGCCGGGAAAGAGGCCTTGTTCGATGGCCATCTTGACGCCGCGTGGCGTGCCGCCGGCGTCTCGGACCGTGGTGAAGCCTGACTCCAGGGTGATGCGGGCGTGGTTCAGGGCGTGGGCGACGGTCAGGCTGTACGGCATCATGAGCCGCTGCTGCACGCCCCAGGTGGACGAGGACAAATGGACGTGACTGTCGATGAGGCCAGGCAGGACAGTCAGGTGTCGAGCGTCAATAACGTCTGCACCTCTGGGTGCCTCCGCGCCTGACTCGATGCTGGTGATGGTGTTGCCATCAAAGACAAGCGTCGCGTTGCGGACGGGGTCAGCGCCGGTGCCATCGATCAAAGTGCCACAGAGGACTGCGGTCGGCATGCTTGCCATTATGGAAGGAACTAATGCGCTCGGCGGAGCGTCCTGACAGTACCCTATCCTGAAATCCGGGCTTTTGCTGCTTTGTCCAGATCACTCATCGTCCTGCCCACGTACAACGAGCGCGAGAACATCGAGCCGATCGTCACCGCGATTCTCGCTCAGGCGGCGGACTTCGAAGTGCTTGTCGTCGATGACAACTCGCCTGACGGGACCGGCCGATTGGCCGAGGGGCTGGCTGCGGCACACGAGGGTCGCGTGCACGTCATGCACCGTGCTGGCAAACTGGGGTTGGGGACAGCCTATATCGCTGGCTTTTTGTGGGCTCTGGCGCGCGAGTACGAGTACGTCTTCGAGATGGACGCCGACTTCTCCCACGATCCGGCCGACCTGCTGCGACTCCGTCAGGCGCTGACCAGCGGCGGCGCCGATGCCTCCGTCGGCTCGCGCTGGGTCGCGGGCGGCGGCACCCGCAACTGGTCTTTTTTGAGGACCTTCATCAGCCGCGGTGGGTCGCTCTACGCGCGGCTGATTCTGGGCGTCCCGGTGACGGACCTCACGAGTGGCTTCAAGTGCTTTTCGCGGCGCGTGCTGGAGCGCCTTGACCTGCAAACCGTGCGCTCCAATGGCTACGCGTTCCAGGTCGAGATGAACTACCGCTGTTATCAGAGCGGTTTTCGGGTGGCGGAAGTGCCGATCACGTTCGTCGATCGACGCGTTGGCAAGAGCAAGATGGGCAGCCACATCGTCACCGAGGCCATGCTGGTCGTGCTGCGCTTGCGCTGGCACACACTGCTGGGCACCAGGCGCGGTCAGTTGCCCGATGCGGCTAAATACTCCAGGACACCCTGAGCGTCGGCGTCAGCAAGCGCATCGAGCGTCGCGTCGTCGCGCAGCAGGGCGGCTTCTGTCGGGTTCGACAGGAACAGGTGCTCGACCAGGGCGCTGGGCATCGGTCCGCGCAAGCTGAAGAAATGACCGTACGACTTCCCCGCGGCCAGGTCTGACTTGACGCCCCGATCGAGTGACGCATAGCCAACTTCATCAGCGAGCGTCGCCACGACGTGCCGCTGCAGTGACTCGGCTAGCGCACGGTCCAGTGAAGCGGTATCGGCTGCCCGCTCGGGGTTGAAATAGGTCTCGGTACCGCGCAGGCTAGCCGGCCCGCCGTTGAAGTGCAGCGAGACGTAGATGCGGGCGTCGCCGGCGGCGGCCAGGCGGGCCTCTTGCTCGGCCTGGATCTGCGCCGTGGCGCCGGGGTTGGTGTAGTCGGTCAGCGGCAGGTTGTCTTCGCGCGTCAGCCGCACGGTCAGGTGGGCCATTTCCAGGCGACTGCGCACGCGCTGCGCCAGGTCGAGGCTCAGCTGGTACTCGCGGAGGCCACCACCCGCGGCACCGACGTCGGCTCGGCTATGGCCTGGATCGAGGGCCACATCAACCGTCTGTGACTGCAGCAGCAGCACCAGAGCTAGCAAATGGCTGAACAGCACCGTCGCAGGGTAGCAGGAGCGTTGGACGTGTTCCGTGCTTCACGTTCGGCGTGTCAGTCGCGCGGGTCGGACGCCTCGTTTTGGCTGCAGCAAAGTGACACGATGGTGTACAATCAAGTGTATTCGGAACGCGCGCGAAGCGCGCTTTTTTTGCGCAAGGGATAATGGCTACAGAAGACATCGGCAACATCAGGCAGATCCTCGTCGAAGACGAGATGCGTTCGTCGTACCTCGACTACGCGATGAGCGTCATCACGGCGCGCGCGTTGCCCGATGTTCGGGACGGATTGAAGCCCGCACAGCGCCGCATTCTGGTCGCCATGAACGACCTGAATCTGGCGCCCAACCGCGGCTACCGGAAGTGCGCCAAGATCGCCGGTGATACGTCTGGTAATTACCACCCACATGGTGAGGCGGTGGTGTATCCGACGCTCGTTCGTTTGGCCCAGCCATTCAACATGCGCTACCCGCTGGTGGATGGTCAGGGCAACTTTGGCTCGGTCGATGGTGACCCGCCAGCCGCCATGCGCTACACCGAGGCGCGGCTCACCCCCCTGGCGATGGAGATGCTGGCCGATCTCGAAATGGACACGGTCGACATGCAACCGAACTACGACGGCACGCGTGACGAGCCGACCGTCCTGCCGGGTCGATTCCCCAACCTGCTATGCAATGGCTCGTCCGGCATCGCGGTGGGTATGGCGACCAATATGCCGCCTCACAACCTCGGCGAAGTGGTCGATGCGCTGCACCATCTGATCGAGAATCCCGAAGCGACCATCGACGAGTTGATGCAGTTCATCAAAGGCCCGGATTTTCCCACTGGCGGCCTGGTGATGGGCTTCGAAAAAGACCGCGAAGGTCTCGTCATCAACAACATCAAACATGCCTATGCAACGGGCCGCGGTCGGGTGCTGGTCCGCGCCAAAGTCGAGTTTGAAGAAACGAGCAGCGGACGCACGCAAGTGATCGTTACCGAGCTGCCGTATCAGGTCAACAAGTCGGTGCTGCAGGAGCGTATCGCCGAGCTCGTCCGCGACAAGAAGATCGATGGCATCGCGGCGATGCAGGACGAGAGCGATCGCAAGGGCATGCGCCTCGTCATCGAGCTGAAGCGCGACTCCAATCCGCACACCGTCCTGAACCACCTCTACAAGCACACCTCCCTGCAGACGGCGTTCGGCTTCAACCTGCTGGGGCTCGTCGATGGCCAACCGCAGCTGCTGCCGCTCAAGCGCCAGCTCGTCGAGTTCCTGGACTACCGCCAGATCGTCTTGACCCGACGCACGCGCTTTGAGCTCGCCAAAGCTCAGCAGCGTGCCCACATCCTCGAAGGTCTGGTCATCGCCCTCGACAACCTCGACGCGGTGATCATGACGATCCGCCAATCGCCGAGCCGAGACGCGGCACGACCGCAGCTCATGGCCAGCTTCGGGCTGAGCGAGGCACAAGCGCGAGCCATCCTCGAAATGCAGCTCGGCCAGTTGGCCAACCTGGAGCGGCAGCGCATCGTCGAGGAGTACGAAGAAATCAAGAAGCGGGTCGCCTACCTGGAAGACCTGCTCGCCAATCCACGCAAAATTACCTATCTGATTCGCGATGAGCTAGCCGAGCTGAAGCGCAAGTTCGGCGATCCGCGGCGCACCGAGATCACCAGCGACTACATCGGCGAGATCACCGACGAAGATCTGGTCGCCAACGAAAAAGTCCTCGTCACCATCAGCGGCAACGGCTATGTCAAGCGCATGCCGGCCAATACGTACCGCGCCCAGCGGCGTGGTGGTCGGGGCATTATCGGCCAGGTCTTGCGCGAAGAAGACGCGCTGCGGCACATGATCGCCGCGAACGCGCGTGACAGCTTGCTGTTTTTCACGGATAAGGGCAAAGCGTTCCACGTCCGCGCCTGGCAGGTGCCGAGCTACGACCGCACGGCTCGCGGCACGCCGCTGATCAACGTCATCGACATCGAACCCGGCGAACGTGTCACTGCCATTCTGGCCGCGCCCGACTTCGAGAACAGCGATTTTCTCATCTTCGCGACCAAGGCCGGTGAGGTAAAGAAGTCGCCCTTGACCGACTTCTCGCAGGTCCGCCGTAATGGTTTGCGGGCGATGAACCTGGAAGAGGGCGATGAGCTACTCGACGTCAAGCACTGCCGCGCAGGCGAGGAGATCATCCTGGTCACCGAGCGAGGCCAATCGGCGCGCTTCAACGTCGACATCTTGCGCACGGCGTCGCGCATCAGCGGTGGGGTGCGTGGCATCAAGCTCACGCGCAACGACCAACTGGCGTCGATGGACGTCGTCAGCCCTGAGGCACAGCTGCTCATCGTCACTCAGAACGGTTATGGCAAACGGACACCGCTCTCGGCGTACCCGACGAAGGGCCGCGGTATTGGCGGCGTGCGGGCGATCCGTACCACCGCCAAAACGGGCCCCGTGGCCGCGGCGCGCGTGGTCGAAGGCTACGAAGAGCTGATGATGATCTCGGCTGGCGGAATCGTTGTGCGGGTCGCCATCGACAGCATCAACGAGTACAGCGGGCGGCTCACGTCTGGGGTCAGGGTGATGAACGTCAAGGAGGGCGATCGCCTGGCGGCAATTGCGATCCTCGAGCCAGAGGTCAATGGCAACGGAGGTGACGACGACAGCGCGGTCATCGATCCGGATGCGGACACCGAGGCTGATCCAGCGCTGCTGGCAGCGCTGCCGAGCGCAGCCGATGCCGAGGCCAGCGCCGCCGCTGACGACGACGATGCTGATGACGACGAAGACGAAGACGACGAAGAGCTTGTCGCCGACACTGATGATGACTCGGCAGCCGAGCACGATCACGACCACGAGCATCTGTAAAGACAGCTGAGCCTGGAGGGAGCCGTGTGCGGCTTGCGTCGGCTACCCTCCTCGGTGCATGCGGCGGCGGCTTCTTTTCGTCACGTTAATGGCGCTGGCCATTTGTAGTCTGGAAACGGTCCTCCGACTCGGCCCAGCTTCACCTGACACCCGCTACACGTTGCCGCAGTACTCGCTCGGCAATTTCTGGGACACGCCTCTCGGGTGGACCGGCCTGGTCAGCGGCGTGACCGTCAACAAAGACAGTGTCCAGTTCGCCTCATTGGCCGGCTTCTTCCGCGACGAACCAGCCGTACCAGTGCCGCTCGAAGACAACGTCTATACCCGCTTTGGAGGCTACCCGTTGTTAGCCTCGTCCCTCGCGCCGCTGCTCGGCACCTATGCCAGCTTCGTCCTGTTCAACGTGCTGTTCTGGACCGCGGCAGCCATCGCCACGTACGCGCTCGCGGTCAAACACATCGGCTCACCGCTCGTGGGCGTCCTGGCGGCACTGCTAGTGAGCACTGCGCCCGCCTTTGAGGCGCTGGCCGGCCAGGCGCTGCCGTATGTCGCGTCCTACGGCATCTTTGCGCTCGGCCTGCTACTCTTCGACCGCGTCGGCATCTTCGAGCGTCAGACACCCGCACGCATCGCCCTGGCCACAGGCTTCACCGCGGGCGTCGGGTTCCTGTTTTACGACCTCTACATGCTGCCGGCGTTTGTCGTCGTCTACGGGCTTCTGCGCCGCGTGCCACTCCGCACCCTGGCCCTGGTTCTGGTCGCCATGGCTGTTCCCAGGCTGGCCTGGACCGTGTACTGGCAAGCCGCCCACCTGGCGTCCTACTCGCACAACGAAGCCCATCCCGCCGAAGCCCTCGCCGCCTGGTTCGACCCGGCGCGCATGGGCGAAGGCTTGGGCCGCATCAAGGGCTTCGCCTTGCTGGCCGCCCACGGCCTGCTCAACATCGGCACGGTATTTCTGTTCTGGCCCGTCGCTCTGGCGCTCGTTGAGCTGACGGTGCTGTTGAAACGGCGCGCGCCTGAGGCGGCCTGGTTCTGCGCGGTGGTGATTGCTGGCTTCGGGCCAGCGCTGTTCATGCTGTCGACGTGGCCGCACATTCCGCGCTGGTACGCCTATGCCTTTCCGGCCGTCTATATCCTGGCTGCCGCGGCGACGATGCGCATCGCCCGCTGGCTGACTCGTTCGGACGGCCAATACGTGCGCGCACAAGTCGCCCTGGCCGTAGCGCTGCTTCTGCCGGCGGTGGTGCTGTCGAACCTGGACATCCTCGGCGCGACCAAACTGATGGAGCTCGTGCTGTTCCAGCCGACCCACTGGTCATACCTGTGGTCGCGGTAGCATCGCGACCGGTCGACGCGCCCGGCGCACGACGCAGTCCGGCTAGCCGACCCTGGATCGTCGCCGCGGCCGCCGCGCTTGTAATCGGCGCGGGCCTGCGGCTGGCGCTGGGCACAGGTGGCGCGGGCGACCGCGCGGCGGCGGTGATGGCCATTCTGCTGGGCCTGGTCGTCTGGATTGCGACCATGCTGGTTGGCACGCCGCGAACGGGATTCTTCAGCGCCGTCGGCCTGATGGTGCTGCTTGACCTGGCAGCCTTGCCAGCCCGACCCGCAACCGAGTTCGACGATCGCGCCGCCTTGTTCAAAACAGACCAGGTCATCAGTGCTCGCTTGCCTGTACGTGCAGCCGGGGTGCAAGTGCTGACGGTGGTGGCCGAGCAGGTCTTTAGCGGCCCGCAGCCGACTTTCGGATTGAGCGGCGAAGTCGGTGGTGCGGCGGTCGGCTGGCAGTGTCCTCCGACACA
>DASYKL010000429.1:0-4474 GCA_035995405.1 Chloroflexota bacterium | reverse complement strand
TCCTGCGGTGGTGCAATCGGCGCCAGGGTGTGCCCATCCGGGTTGACTGGGGTGTGCATCCCCAAAGGCATGGGGCGGGCATCCGGTTGTGTTGGTACGTGCACGCTTTCGGGGTCCGACGAAAGCCGTCATGCTAGTGGTTACCAGGATGCCAACAGATCACCGGGACGTGCAGGTGCTGATCGTCGACGATCAGGCAGCGTATCGGCGCGCGGCGCGGAGCGTGGTTGAGCTCACACCAGGCTTCGTGGTCGCTGGCGAGGCGCACACCGGGGAGGCTGCTGTCGATACCACGCGCGGAAACATGCCCGACCTGGTGCTGATGGACGTGCACCTCCCAGGTATCGACGGATTGGAAGCGTGCCGACGGATCCTGGCGGCCAGCGACGGCAAACGACCAGTGATCTTCTTGTTGTCGACCTATGACGCGGCCGAATACATGGAGGAGCCGACGGAGTGTGGTGCGGCCGCTTATCTCAGCAAATCGGAGTTCGGTTCGGAACGGCTGGCGACGGCATGGGCGGCCGCAATTGCATCGGCCTGAGGATCGGTCCGGCCGTTTCGTACTGGCACGCGCCCACCGATTGTCGTCCCGAGACCAACGCTCGACTCTACGGTTAGCGCGCCGCCGATCGCGGCCAGGCGATCAGCCATGCCTTCCAGGCCGGTGCCTGGCCGAGCGACGGAAATATCAAAGCCTGGCCCCCGGTCGACTACCTCAAACATCAACCATGCGTCGTCGGCGCTGACGCGCACGCTTACCGGCGCGTGCGGCGCATGCTTGGCGGCATTCTGCAATGCCTCGAGGCAACAAAAGTAGATCGCTGCCTCGACAGGCGGGTCGAACCGGGCGCGAGTGACAGCCGCGTCGACTTCAAGGCGAATGTCGGCACTGGATTTGGTCAATTGCGCTCTGAGGGCAGGCGCCAGACCGCGGTCCGCGAGAACGGCCGGAAAAATACCCCGGGCCAGGTCGCGCAGCGTCTTCAGGGCGTCCTCGGCTTGCGCGCTGATCTCCTCCAGGAGCGTGCCGGTGCGCGCAGGAGCCGTTTCCAACACCTGATGCGCGAGGCGAGCAGTGACTGCGATGGCCACAAGATGCTGCTGCGCACCGTCGTGGATGTTCCGTTCCAGGCGCCGCCGTTCGGCATCCTGCGCGGCGACAATGCGTTTGCGAGACGCCCGCAGCTCGTCAGCCTGAGTCGCGAGCTCGGCCAGGCGTGCCCGCAGCTCGAGTGTCAGCCGCACATTACTGAGGGCTGGGCCTGCCTGCGCTGCCAGATCGCCAAGGAGTGCACCATCGGCGGAGGTGAGCGGTTCACCTGGCGCCTTGCTTACGGCGATTTCGCCGACGGGCGTGCCCTGGTGCAGGACCAGAACCGTTCGTTCGAATGAGCCCCCGATGGCATCGGCTGGCCAGGCGATGACCTGGTCCCGTCCGCCGGGCACATAGACCCGTACACGGCCGCGCACTCCACCCACACCACGCTTGGCTGCTTCGGCCATGCGCGGCAAGACATCGTCAGCTGACAATGCCACCGCCATCCGCCGCGAGAAATCCGACAGAACGTCATAGGGACTCAACCGATGCCCGTACACAACCTGGTTGGCCAGGCGTTGCAAACGTTCTCGCAACGGCTGAAAGGCGACCGCCACAATCGCCGTCGCCAGCAGCGACAGTGCCGGATTTGCTTCACCGCGTGTCCCGATCAGCGTGCCGATACCGACCACGACGGCGACATAGGCACAGGCGATGAGCACGCCCAGTGCGCCGTAGACAAGCGTCTTGTTGATGACCAGGTCGACGTCATAGAGGCGGTACTTCAAGATGGCGAGGCCCAGGGTCAGGAGGAATCCGTCGAGTACCACGAAATACAGCAACTGGACAGCAAGTGACAATTCGGGCGGCGCGGAGAAGCCCGCCAGAAAGGCGAGCGCGAGGAGCACACCGGCGTACGCAATCCACTTGAGTTGCTGGCGCTCATCGCCCCTGGCGTGACGGAACCGCAGAGCGAGCGCGCTGGCCGCGAGAAAGGCGGCGACAACGATCCCGACGACGCTCAGCCTGTACAGCGGGATCAATGCGGAGTCGAGGCCGGTTATACCCAGCGGGTTCGCGATTTCGGGCGCGCTGCCGAGCGGGCCTGGCCTGATCACGAGGAAGGTCTCGGACAAGGCCGCACAAGCGGCGACCAGCCACAAGACAAATCCCCAGCGACGGCCAGGTAGGTGTCCATCCGGAAACAGCAACAGCACCGGGACAATCAGCACGATGTGAATGTTGAGCATCTGGGCCAGCCAGGCCATCCAGACCGCCCCCGGCACGACCGAACCGGCCGGTGCGAGCGCAGTTGATGAGGCATATTCGGATGCCAACATCTCGAGGGCGAAGAGCAGGCCCCAGACGCAGCACAACCAGCCAATCACGTTGCCTGCATGTCGTGAGACGATCACCGCGCCCATCGTGGCCAGGAGCGCGACTGTCAATACATACAGGACGCGCAGAGTAATGCCGCCTGCGCTGCCCAGGCTCTCACTTTCCTGGGGCAAACCGCCCAGGCCCATCACCACCAGGTGCAAGGCAGCCAGCGTGACCGCGAGCGCCCAGAGCGACCAGGCAAAACGTGTGGCGGCGCGCGTGCCCATAGGATTGGGCCTCCCGGCGGCCATTATGCAGCGTATGCTGGCGTCGTGCCGATCCGGATTGTGCTCGCCGAGGACAATCTGCTCGTCCGTGAAGGTGTACGCCGCCTCCTGGAAGCTCAGGATGACCTTGAGTTGGTCGCGGTGTGCGGCGATTTCGAAGGGCTGCTGGCCTCAGTTGACCGCGAGCGTCCGGATGTTGTCATTACGGACATTCGGATGCCGCCGACCGGCACAGACGAGGGCATCCGCGCGGCCGAACGTCTGCGCACCACGCATCCCCACATTGGGGTAGTCGTGTTGAGCCAGTACGACGATCCCGACTACGCGCTCGCCTTGCTCCAGGGCGGCTCAAGCCGTCGGGCGTACCTCTTGAAGGAGCGCGTCGCGAACCCCGAGCACCTCATTGGGGCTATTCGCGAGGTGGCGCAGGGTGGTTCCGTGATCGATCCCAGGGTCGTCGAAGCGCTCGTCGCGCAGCGGGCGCGGGGCGCCAACTCGAACTTGAGCGATCTCACCGCGCGCGAACGTGAGGTGCTGGCCAGCATGGCGCAGGGCAAGAACAATGCGGCGATCGCCGAGGCATTGACGCTTACACCTAGAGCGGTGGAGAAGCACATCAACGCTATCTTTTCCAAGCTGCCATTAGACCAGGCGCGTGATGTCGATCGGCGCGTCACGGCCGTGCTTCTCTTCCTGTCCGAAGACGCCTGAGCACGCCGCATCTCAGCTCGGCAGCACCATCTGCAATGACGCGTCGGCGAGCTGCAGTCGACGTCCAGCAAACGGCTCGAGCCTCTCTGGCGCTTCCCACGTTTCGGCTGCAATGCCGACAGGAAAGGCATCGCACACCAGCAACGGTGCCGGCCGCCGCCGTAATGCCGTTGCCTGGCTCCGGCAAGGCTAGCCCTGGGTATTCGTCAGCAGCACCGGCGTCCAGGACGGCTTTTCGAGCCTGGGTATATCTCGCGATCGCGTTTTCTGTAGCAATTGCTGGAGCAACCCGGTCTCCCCAATGCGAACAGGCTCAGGAGCCGCGCCTGCCACAGGACCCATCGTCGCGTTGGCGTCCGCCATTGGAATTTGGCTCCTGGCCGCCTGCCGATGGAATCCCTATGCAGAAAATGCATGCTGGCTTTCGGATTGCGGCAGGAGATCGAACCATAGACCGTCCGCGCGGCGTTTACCAATGCCAACTACACCACCCACGCGGTCCTTTCGTTCAACCACCGCGGGGAGTTGACGAACTTCGTCGCGGACGGACGTGCGGCGGCATCGGCGGATGGAAAGTCGTTCACCAGACCCGCTGGACCGGTAAATACGGAGGCGTTGGCGAGAAGCCACGCATGACCTGAATTACGCTGATGCGCGGAGTAGGGTCGCTCGCGCTGAGCGTCGCGGGGTTGACCGCATACGTCTGTTTGGTGCGCGTAGCGCCATCCTGGGCACACCGACCAGATCGTGAGCAAATTCGAATGGTCGAGGCGGTCGGTAGCGAGGAGATCATCCGCTAGTGCAAGTTCGCCGGTTGCGGCACGAGACGACGCTGCAGCAGATGCTGGTCCGCGCGCGAAGGCATGCCGGCCTTGGCAGCCACCCAGCTCGACACCATGCGGGAGCACCAGCGGCGCGACAACACGTCATGGTGCGCGCTTGACACCTGGTCTAGGCTGGTGGTGTTTCGTGGGGAGGTGGCCATCTTGACCGACGACGGCGATGCCCGGCCTTTAGTCGCGCACAAGCGTTGGACGCGGCGCAGTTTCTTGGCGACATTCGGCGCTGTAGGAATCGGCGCCTCGCTGCTGAGCGCATGTGGACCGCAGGCGCCCCC
>DASYKL010000428.1:0-8114 GCA_035995405.1 Chloroflexota bacterium | reverse complement strand
ATCCACGGTAAGAGTTACAGTCGTGGTGGGAGCGCGACGCCGTTGGGCTCTTCCATCGGCAACACCTTCACCGCGATTGACAGCCGCACCAACCGCATCGTGTGGCAAAAACGTGAAGGCGGCGACCAGAGCTATGGCGCTTTGAGCACGGCAGGTGGACTGGTCTTCCGCGGCAAAGTCGACGGTAATCTGGTGGCCTACGATGCGCGTACCGGCGACCAGTTGTGGAGCTTCCAGACCGGTCTGGGCATCAGCGCTCCGCCCATGACCTGGTCGGATGGCAAAGATCAGTACGTCACCGTGGCGGTCGGCGGCAACCGAGGTGGTCAGACGACGCTCGATGGCGATGAAGTGTGGACGTTCAGTCTGAATGGCCTGTTCGACCAGCAGACCGCACCTCCGCCGCCGGTGACGAAACTTGAGCTGGCCGGCAATCCGGTGAAGATTGGCGCGCCTATGGGCGCCGTCAACACCGCGCTCGGCGACCGCATTTTCAACGGTACGGTCGACGTTGTGGACTATCTGTACCAGCCACAGCAGGTCCAGGTTCCGCGTGGAACGACGGTGATGTTCAACAACGCGGGCACCATCGTCCATACCGCAACGGCTCAGGACAACTCCTGGGACACGGGCGACATCATCGCCGGCCAGACCGGGTCGGTGACGTTCGAGAACACTGGCAGCTGGATCTACAACTGCACGCCGCATCCGTGGATGATCGGCAAGCTGGTGGTGCAGTAGCTAGCTCACCAGCTTTCTAGCTCTCTCCTGACGGTGCACGACTACCCTGCGCAGGGTAGTCTGCACCGCTAATGGATGCGTTCTTTACATTGCGCGGCGCGCCGCTAGATGAGCTGCGTGCTCGCGTGGCATGGGTCGAGAACATCGGTGCTGCCGGGATTCTGATTCCCGACCATCTGTTTACGGGCGGACAGGCCGCCGATCGCTCGGACGCGCGGCGCGGCAGTGACCCCATCGTGCTCCTGGCCGCGGTCGCCAGTTTGTCGCAGCATCTGAAGGTCGGCACCAGTGTCTCGAACATCGGTTTCCTGCATCCGGCGCTGGTCATCAGACAATTCGCTCAATTGGCTGTGCTCATCGGCGGCGAGCGGGTGCTGGCCGGCCTGGGCGCCGGTTGGAATCGCCAGGAATTCGAAGCGCTGGGCATGCCCATGCCGGCATTTGCACAACGCATGGACCGGTTGGAGGAAGCCGCGCGGCTGACACGCGATCTCTTCGACCACGGCCTCGCCAGCCTGGAGGGAGCGCACGTGGTCGCCCGCGCATTGCCACTCGGGCCGCTACCCGAAACGCCGCCACGGCTGTTTCTGGGTGGTGGATCGGATCGCATCCTTGACATCGCGGGCCGCTATGCCGATGCCCTCGACTTGAACGGGACGTCGCAAGCCGGAGCGCTCCGCGGCCCGAACCTGGGTTTGGCCGACCAGCAGCGTCGTTTATCGACGACCGTTAACGGCCTGGAGAGGTCAGTCAAGCGCGTCAAGGAAGTCGCCGCGACTGTCGGACGGAGTCCCACCGCGGTGACTATCTCCGTGCTGATCAATCATGTGGTCTTCTGCAGCGAAAGCGAGCGCATCGAGCAAGGCGAGCGGATCAGCACCGCCGCTGACCTTGCGCCGACCTCGTTGGCGGATTGCCCGTATGTGCTGCTCGGCGAACCTGAGCGAATGATCGAGACGCTTCGTGAACGCCAGGAACGCTTCGATCTGAAAGCTGTGCTGTTGATGAGCACGTTGCCGACAGATACAGCCGAGCGCTTCATGGCTGAAGTCGTCACCCGCCTCTGAGCGCCGCGCGGGAGTACAAAGGAGCCTTGATGATGTCCAGGCAAGGAGTGACGCAGGCTGGGGCACGCAGCACGTGATCGCCCCACTCGTGCCGCTGCCTGCTGGCGCACCCGGCTTCTAGCCTGACGGAGTATCGCGTCGGTGGCGGTTACGCGGCCCTCCTGCGTCTGCGAGCGGAGGGCGACCCGCGGCGCCTGGTGGATGCGGTGGAAGCCGCTGGGCTCCGTGGACGAGGCGGCGCCGCGTTTCCGACGGCGCGCAAATGGCGCGCCGCGCTCGACCAACCGGTTGGATCGTACGGCCAGGGGTCTACGAGGTTGCGCTCGGGAAGCCCATCCGCGCCATCGTCGACGAATGCGGTGGCGGGATCCGCCAGGGGCAAGCCCTTGAAAGCAATCTCACCCGGCGGTGCGTCGACGGCATGGACGCCAGTCAGTTCGATGTGCCATTCGACTACGCCGACCTGCAAGCCGCCGGCTCGTCTGTCGGCTGTGCGACGCTGCGTGTGGTGCCGGAGGGCGCTTGCATGGTGGAGGAGGTCTTGCGCTACGCGCCGTTCTTGCTGGTGAGTCGTGCGGGCAATGCGGACCGTGTGTTCAGGGCACGCGCAAGATCGCCAGTCTGCGTGAGGAGGTGCGTCTGGGCACGCGGGATCGCCGGCCGCTGAAGCTGCTGGCTCGGCTGGATGTGCGTCTGCCCGGGATGGGCATCTGCGGTCTGATCACCGTCGCCGCGGCGGGCCGGTTGCGTTGCGACGTACCTTGCGCTCCGTCGGCACAAGGTAGCCCTTTATCAGACGCAGTCGCCTTAGCGCGAAGCCACCGGCAGACGCCGTTCAGCCGATCTCGGATCCGCAAGCACAGCATGTTCGTGAAGATCGACATGTAGCCCATCGAGAGGGATATCGGACGAAGTTCGACCCGACACGGCAAAGCGAACTTGGCCTGACGCACCACTCGCATCGTCCCCTCTTATGGGGCGCAGGTTGCGCAGAGTCGGGCGTTTGCGTGGTAGGCCTTGGCCCGATCGCGCATGTAGAAGCCGTACTTGGGGTTGGCGACCAGGTTGGCGGGGCGGTCGGTGAACTCCTCCAGGTGCCAACAGCCGGCGCGATGCAGCATTTTCTCGTCTGGGCCAAGCACGTTGACGACGTAGGCGTTTGGGTAGCGGTCACACCACGCCCGAAACTCAGCAGTTGTCGCGAACGTCTCCATCGCTATCGCCTCCGAGTGCGTCTGGTACGGTGCGAGCCGGGGTGTCAAGCACGCCTACGAAATTTCTATAGAGGGCCTGGTTAACTGTCCATTTGCCACAGGTGGCTAGACTTGGTGTCTCTCATAAGGGTGGAAACCGGGCGCCGATTGCAATAGGTTCGTGACAAAACCCTTAGCGCATACCGGTGTCGATGCTGATGTCCAGGCGGGTTGTCTGTCCGACCGTGATCGCCACCACGCGGGGCAGGTCCTTGCTGGAGTCAATGCCTCGTCGGTCAAGTTCCACCCGATAGCTGCCCGATGGCAGCGACACGCGGTAGCTGCAGTCTGGTCCAAGGGGGAATCGGGCAGCCTCCGCGCCGGTGTCCACCTGATAGATGACCAACCCTCGCGCCGTGCAGACCGCCGGCGAGGGAGTCGGCGGAGGTACGCCCACGCGCTCGACCGGCTGCAGGGGACCGATCGCGACCTGGCCCTCGAGGTAGCCGACAGAGGACATCGGTACGGCCGCAGTGGCCGATCCCGTCGGGTCGGTCAGTCCCATGGATGCATCGTCGACATCGTACGGATCGGACACAACCAACCCCTGCCCGCTGCCATTCGCTGTGCTGTAGGCGTACACGACCCGGTACGTGCCGGGGCTCGGAGCGGCCGCAAATTGTCGGGTCTGCGCCTCGCCGGCTCCAAGCAGGGCGACGGCTATGCCGACGCACGGCGGAGTGCGCGCAAATGCGACGTCCTGCCACTCGCCCGCATCGTCGAGCCGTTGCACCCCGAACGGCCAGGGGCTGCCCTGGCACACAATGCCGCCAAGCGGTGCGATCGGCACCGTAGTCCCGTTGACTACCGTGGCTGTGACCGAATCACCAGGAGCGTAGCTGGACGCATCGGTGGTGACGGAGACCGTGTCGCTTGTCGCTCCCGCCTGCCGCGCGGAGCTATTACCGTTGGCGGCCACGCCAGCCCTCGCCACCGATAGTCCCATCGTCGCAGTGAGTGCGCAGGCGAAGGCCAGCACTACAAACCAGGCACGGATCTGCCGCATGGCGATGATTCTCATGAGGAGGACGTGTTCTCAAGGTATACGTTGCCGGCCCGCTTTTCGTTCCAGGACGCGGCTCTCCAGCTTCCCCGACCTGTTGGCCCGAGATCGGCTTCTGAGATCAAAATGGGCTGAATCTGGTGACGCGCCCTGCCGCGACTTCGATCAGGTCGCAGAGCGGAAGGATCAGCTTCCGACCGGTCGGCCGGACCTCTCGCCGCGGTGTGTGCCCAAGGGCCCGGTAGGTGTACGCGTGTACCTACTCTCAACTACGACCCGATTGGCGGAATCAATGACGCACCTCCGTGGCGTCCTCCGTCTGGCGGTGCAGCGCCGATTGGGAGCCCTGCGACTGGCTAGCTCGTCTTCGCTGCCATGCCAGTGGCGACTTCGCGCTTGATACCTTCGGCAAGGTCGCGGAAGTGGCCCCGCATCAGCAGCCGCATGACGGGGTCGAAAAGTTTCATCAGACCCGGTGGATCCGCCTGACCGGTAAGGGTGACGAGGGTCCCGCTGGCGTGCGGCTGGAGTTCGAAGGTCATGGACGCCGCACCGAGCGTGTTGGAGCGGTAGGTGATCCGATGCGGCGGCAGGTAGTCGGCAAGCTCCTGCTCGACTACCCCGAATCGCTTGTAGCGCCCACGGAACCGGCTGCCCGGCCCAATTGGTCCCGCGGTAACTCTGGTGACCTCGATCGCCCAGGGATTCCAGCGTGGCTCATGCTCGATGTCGGCGAGGTACTGAAACGTTTCGACCGGCGCGAGGCTGACGCTAAAAATTTGTTCGATGCGCACGACTCACCCCGCGTCAGGCCGCGGCCATCGCCGGGTTTGCTCCCATCTGGGCCATCATCGAGGCGGTATCCAGGTAGATACGCCACGAGGCGATCCGCCCGGCATTGACCTCGACGATATCGACCGACTCGAAGCTCACCTGACGCCCGCTGGGTGGGATCGCGCCTGAAGGTGTGGGATATGGTCCGTTCTGCTCGCCGCTGAACACAAGCTCGACCGCGACGCTAGAGCCCTGCTCAATCATGCGCCGCACGCGGTGCTGGCCAGTAGGGAAGGCCGTGAGCTGGACCTGTAGAAAAGGGCGTAATTGCTCCGGGCCAGTCAGTGGCGGCATGCCTGGGAACGTCACCTGACAATCGGGCGCAAACAGGCGCAGACAGCCGTCGAGGTCGCCGCTTCCGTAGGCGGCGTATACACGCTCGGCAATGGTGCTCGGTTCTCCCATCAAAGTTGCTCCAGTGATCGAGGCTAGCCGCTGTCGAGCAGCGACCGCAGCACCAGAGTGCCGCCAGATAGCGCGCCGGCCATCGGGTGTTTCACCCATAATTCGCGCGCGGCCATGACACGACTGGCGGAAGTGTTAGGTGTGCTGTGCCTCGCGACCGACCTCGGCACGGGTAAGCCGCTCGACCACGGCCTGCGCACGTGCTTGCTGGCGATGGACATCGGCCACGATGTAGAGCTCGGTGAGGCTGCGCTGGTCGACCTGTACTACCTGGCCATGCTGCGCATGCTCGGCTGCACCGTCGACGCGTCGCGTGGGGCTGAGCTCATGGGTGACGAAGTTGCCGTTGGGGGCGCGATGAGCACGCTCGACCTGGAGGACCACGTGCAGATGGTGGCGTGGATGTTTACGCGCTTCGCGCGCCAGGAGCCGCCACTGCGTCGGGCGCGTCTACTCACCAGGATGTTTGGCTTTAGCCCCGCGCGGCGTGGCATGCTTGCGGGGCACTGCGAGGTGGCCCAAATGCTGGCCCAGCGGCTCGGCTTCCGAGATCCAGTGCGCCACGATCTGGGTTATGTGTACGAGCGCTGGGATGGCCGCGGCCAGCCAAACGGAGCGCGCGGCGAGCAGATCCCGTTGTCGATGCGGATTCTCCCGCTCGCTCGCGATGTGGAGATCTTCTTGCGCATTGGAGGGGTTGCCGCGGCGCGCTCGGTGGTCCATGAGCGCAGCGGCGGTAGCTACGACCCCGGGCTCGCCGAGCGGGTAGCTCGGCGGCTGCCGGTGTTGGCGCAGCAGTTGGAGGTGCCCTCACTCTGGCAGGCGGTGATGGAGGCTGAGCCGGGGCCTCGTCCGGTCCTCAGCGCTGCCGACCTGGAGAGCGCCCTTGGGGTCGTGGCCGATTTCGTCGATGTGAAGTCCCCGTATACGATCGGCCACTCCGCTGGCGTGGCGGCGCTCGCACGCTCAGCGGCGGCCCAGTGCGGGCTCGACGCTGAGCAGCAAGTGCTGGTCGCGCACGCTGGCCTGGTGCATGACCTCGGACGCGTTGGCGTGACCAGCGCGATCTGGAACGCCGCGCGTCGACTGACTGAAGACGAATGGGAGCGCGTGCGGCTACACCCGTACTACACCGAACGCGTCTTGAGTCGCTCGATAGGGCTGGCGAAGGTTGCCCGCCTGGCTGGCGCGCACCACGAGCGAAACGACGGCTCGGGGTACCATCGCGGCGCGGATGCCACCGGATTACCGCTCACCGCGCGGCTGCTGGCTGCTGCCGACACCTATCGAGCATTGACAGAGGCGCGCGCCCATCGCCCGGCATCTAGCGAGGCACAGGCGGCCGTCACCCTGCGTACGGAGGCCCGATCTGGACGACTTGACGGAGAGGCCGTGGCAGCGGTTCTGGCCGCCGCCGGACATGTGCCGACGCGGCTTCAGCGGCCGGCCGGCTTGAGCGATCGCGAGGTGCAGGTTTTGCGCCTGGTGGCGCAGGGGCTGCCGAATAAGGCGATTGCCAACTCCCTGTCGATCACGCCGAAAACGGTCGAGCACCATGTGCAGCACATCTACGACAAGATAGGTGTCGCCACTCGTGCTGGAGCCACTCTCTTCGCCGCGGAGCACGACCTCGTGCATCAGGACCCTGTTCGACCGTCTGGGTACTCTGCTTCGATCGGCCGCCCATCCGGCACCCGATAGCCACGTCTCGGGCTAGTCGGCGCCCTGTTCCCTGCTATCCCACCAGCTTGGCGTCACGGTAGGGTTGACAGCCAGACGGTCAAACGACGGGTTGGTGGAGCGGGAGGACCATGGTGAAGCATGAGCCGGTCGCGCGCGGCCGAGCGTAGATGGTACCGCCGTGGCTCTCGGCGATCCGCCGACAGATAAACAGGCCGAGGCCGTGTCCGCGAATGCCGCGCTGCAGGGCAGTGTCGCCACGGCCATAGCGTTCAAAGATGCTTTCAACTTCGCGCGCATCCAGGCCAATGCCTTCGTCCTGGACCGTGATCTCCACCGCTATCGGGCCCCGCGCGACGCTGACCCACACCCGTCCGCCATTGGGCGAATACTTCATGGCATTGCCAACCAGATTGACAATTACCGAGCGGATCTTGGAGCGGTCGGCGGTCACAACGCAGGGGTCCGCAACCGGTTCCAACACAAGCGGGTGCTCTGGTGAGGCCCGCCCCAGGCCGCGGCACGCCTCATGGACCAGGTCGACCATGTCGAACTCTTCGATGTCCAGAACCAGTTGGTGCTGTGACTCCAACTCGAGTGACAGCATCAGGTTGTCCGTCATTCGCGCCAGGCTATCGAGCTCGCTTTCCAACTCGCGGCAGGCATTGAGGTCCGGCTCGCTGAGCCGGGCCATGAGCCCAAATACATAGCTCTTGGCAATGCTCAACGGGCCGCGGAAGTCGTGCGACAGCATTGCCAGCAGGTCGGATTTGCTTGCATTCAGGCTCGTGAGCCGCTCCACAGCCGCGTGTTCGAGCGTGAGCTGATGCGCCAGGCGCTGCCGCAGCACGCTGAGCTCGATGATGCCCGCGACCTGCGCTGCGAGCACCTCCACAAACTCAACCTCCGTGGGCTGAAAATCGTGAACGTCGCTGGTCTGCACGTTCATCACCCCAATGACCCGGTCGTGCGAAACGATAGGTACCGACAGCATCGACCTGAACCGTTCCTGGTCGAGGTTGGCGACCCATTTGAAGCGCGGCTCGGCTCGCACGTCAGGCACGACGAGCGGTGCGCGTTGCGCGGCCACCCAGCCGGTCACCCCTTCGCCCAGTCCGAGACGCACCTGGC
>DASYKL010000427.1:0-5435 GCA_035995405.1 Chloroflexota bacterium | reverse complement strand
AGACGGCCGCCAGGTACTGCGGCAAGGGCGCGGTGGCCGTCACTACGTCCAGGTAGCCCGAGGCGTAGAGATCGAGGAGGGTCAGCGCGTCGGTCGTTGGCGGCGCCACACCTGCCGGATTTCCAGCAGACGCGTCGCGGCTGACCGTTGCCCTTCCAAGCTCGGCCAGCAGCGTCGAAGCGCTCGGCTCAGCCTGCGGCGCGCCGCCCAATGCCGCCCGCGCCCGCTGGCACTGCCCAACGTCGCCACTCGCCGCCGCTCGCCGAACATACCAATCGGCCAGCGCAACCTGCGCCAAAGTGGTCGAGCGAGTCGCGTCAGCCCCGATGCGCAGCCGCACACCGTCGCGGACACGATCTCCCTCCGAAAGACCAAGCGCCTGCCGCTGTGTCCCCAAGCAGCTTTTCAGAGCTGCCTCAACACGCGCTTTATCGGCCGCCAGCATCTCGTCGGCCACGCCCAGCTCGTAGACCGTGGCTCGCTCAACACGTTGAGCGTCCGTCAGGCGAAACTGGGCGAGCTCCTGTTCCAGGTTCTGCTGCGCCCACAACCCACCCGTCGTGTGCGGCCCGAGACAGCCCACGCACAGCAGGCCGCCGAGTGCAATCAAGAGCCGCATCCTCCGTCCGAGGATAATGGAACGAGTACCATCAAGCGTCGCCGTGTCCCTTTCGACCCGCCAGGAGGAGTCGCAGCTGGAGCGTCCGCCCGACTACGCCGACTATCGCCCGCCGCGGACGACAGCCGAAGGCGGTGCGACGATGCTGCTGAGCGGCGTCTTCCTCGCCGGCGCCATCGTCGTCCTGGGCCTGGCCCTGTACACGAAACTGGCCGACGTCCGCACGTTCGGGCAGATCAGCAACTTGCTCCTGTTCGCGGTAGCACTCTTACTGATCGCCGTCTACTTGCTGGTGTGGGAGATTACGCTTCGATTAATCGCTCGCTCGGACGACTAGGTTTTTTTTCAGAGACGCTGAAGTCGAGTCACACGCTGCGCCTTCACGGCAGCTCGCCGACAGTGTCACGACAAACGTCAGCGGTCGGGCGCCGAGCACAGGAATGGCGCCATCGCGTTGACCTGCTCTGGGCTCAGCCGCGGCGAGTCTAACGTGAAGGACGTGTCTGAACGGATCAGGCAGCTCACTTTGTCACTCGGTCCGCTGTTGTCGATGACTGTTCGCTCGATCCAGCTGCGACCGGCCCACCGACACCTCCGGCGGGGCGGGCAGGTTGTTGGATGCGCTGTCGCCTGCCCGCGACAGCGAACGGTCCAGCGGTACACGGCTCCCAACTCTTTACAGGCTTCATGTGGGGTGCGCACCTTAGCGGCGCAGCCCCACGTGGACGATCGAGCCCTTCCCGTTTAAAGTTTGCCGTACAGGAGCGTCCGCTTCACGTCCTCGATCGTCTTGGTAATCTCGATGTCGCGCGGACAAGCATCGGTGCAATTGAAGACCGTGCGGCACCGCCATACGCCGTTGCGCTGATTCAGGACAGCCAGGCGCTCGTCCGCTCCCTCGTCGCGGCTGTCAAAAATGAACCGATGCGCGTTGACAATCGCCGCTGGTCCGACGAATTCTTTATTCGCCCAGAACGGTGGGCATGACGTCGTGCACGCCGCGCACAAAATGCACTTCGTCCCGTCGTCGTACCGCGCACGGTCTTCTGGTGACTGCAACCGTTCGCTGTTAGCCGGCGCCGGACTGTCATTGATCAGATACGGCGCAATGGACCTGTATTTGTCGAAGAACGGCTCGAGGTCCACCACCAGGTCTTTCACCACCGTGAACCCCAGCATCGGCTCAATCGTGATGTGCTCTGGCAAGTCCTTGATCAGCAGCTTGCAGGCGAGACGATTACGACCGTTGATGCGCATGGCATCAGAGCCACAGACGCCGTGGGCGCAGCTGCGGCGGTACGTCAGCGTGCCATCCTGCCGCCACTTGATCTCGTTCAGGCCGTCGAGGACGCGATCGGTCGGCTCCAGCTCGACCTTGTACTCCTCGTAGTGGGGACGTTTGTCCTGGTCGGGGTTGAAGCGTTGGATCTTAAATGTGTGAGTCGGCATGGGATTCAGCTCCAGTACTGGTACCGAATACCGCGTCGATGACACACTGGTATTCGTTTGCTCATGGGCACGCTAGACATGGCGAGCTCAGCACTCGGCACGTCCTAGTACACCCGTTCCTTGGGCTGGAAACGGGTGATTGTCACTGGTTTGGACGCCATGCGGACGCCCTCCGGCTCCAGGTACGCCAGCGTGTGCTTGAGCCAGTTCACATCGTCACGATCGGGAAAATCGTCGCGGTAGTGACCGCCGCGACTCTCTTCGCGAGCCAGCGCGCCAGCCGTCACCAGCTCCGCGCAATCGAGCATGAAACCCAGCTCGAGCGCCTCCATCAGATCCGTATTGAACGTGTGCCCATGGTCTTGAATGGCCACCCGCGCGTAGCGCTCTTTGAGCACCCGAATGCCATTAGCTGCCATCTGCAAGCCTTTGCCGTTGCGAACAACGAACACTTCATCAAACATCAGCTTCTGGAGCTCGTCGCGAATGGTGCCCGCACGTTCGGTGCCATTGTTATGGAGCACGCGATCCACCAGGTCGCGCGCAAACGCGTCTGGATTCGGCGGCAGCGGCGGTAGATCGTTCTGCCGCATGAACTCCGCCATCTTCTTACCACCCCGACGACCGAACACCACGATATCCACCAGACTGTTGGTACCCAGTCGGTTTGCGCCATGGATGCTGACGCAGGCGCATTCGCCGGCGGCAAAGAACCCCGGCATGCGGGTATCTTTGTCGTCCAGAATGACTTCCGCGTCGTAGTTGGTCGGAATGCCGCCCATGGCGTAGTGCGCCGTCGGATGCGTCGGAATCAGATCGCGTTCTGGCTCCAAACCCTGGTAGACGCGCATGAAATCGGTGATGTCCGGGATTTTTTCGTCCAATACCGCGCGACCGAGATGGCGCAAGTCGAGATGGACGTAGTCTTTGCCGTCGATGCCGCGACCTTCTTTGATCTCCTGGAACATGCAGCGCGAGACGATGTCGCGTGGTGCCAGATCCTTCAACGTGGGAGCATAGCGCTCCATAAAGCGCTCGCCATCTTTGTTGAGCAGAATTCCGCCCTCACCGCGGGCAGCTTCCGAGATCAGAATCCCCAGGCGATAAATACCCGTCGGATGGAACTGGAAAAACTCCATGTCCTCCAGCGGAATACCGCGTCGTGCCGGAACGATCACGCCATCGCCCGTCAAGGCCAACGCGTTCGAGGTGATCTTAAAAATGCGGCCGAAACCACCCGTACCGAAGAACACCGCTTTCGAATGAAAAACGTGCAACTCGGAGTCCAATAAGTTGAGCGCCACGACGCCGCAGCTTTGCCCATCTGAATTGACCAGCAGATCGATGACGAAGAACTCGTTGAAGAACTGGACCTCGTTCTTGATCCCCTGCTGATAGAGCGTCTGGAGGATCATGTGGCCGGTGCGGTCCGCCGCGTAGCACGAGCGCATGACCGGCGCGGCGCCGTAATTTTTGGTGTGGCCACCGAAACGTCGCTGGGCGATCTTGCCTTCGGGCGTGCGCGAAAACGGCAGGCCCATATGCTCGAGCTCGATGATGGTGTCCACCGCTTCGCGGCACATCACTTCGGCAGCGTCCTGGTCGACGAGATAGTCGCCGCCTTTGACGGTGTCGTACATGTGCCACTCCCAGTGGTCTTCCTCCATGTTGCCGAGCGCGGCGCAAATGCCACCCTGTGCAGCACCGGTGTGCGAGCGCGCTGGATACAGCTTGCTCAACACGGCGACGTTACCCAGCTGCGAGCTTTGCAAGGCGGCCATCAGCCCGGCTCCGCCGGCGCCGACAATCACCGCGTCGTGGCGATGGAACGTGGTCATCGGTCCTCCAGCTGTCAGCCTGGGCGCGCGCCGGGCATGAATGGGAACGACACGATTGTCAGCGTGCCGAGGGCCAGAAAAAAGATCAGAAATACCCAGTTGGCGGTGTGGGCCAGCGCTCGCCAGGCTCGTGGATGGACGTAGTCGTCGATCAGGATGCGCAGTCCATTCTGGCCATGCACGATCGCCAGCGCCAGCAGCAGCCAGTCATACATCCGCCAGCCAATGGTTTGCCAGCGTTGTGCGACGAACTCGTAGTTAATCACGTCGACGTTGTTGACGATGTGGACGATCAGCAGATGGCCGAACGCCAGGACCAGCAGGAAGACGCCCGAGACACGGAAGAAATACCAGCTCCACAATTCGAAGCTGCTGCCGGCCGGACGCAACGTTCGCCGTTGATACGCGGCGCGGGTAGCGGTCCCGAGACTCATCGGATCAATCCCAGGTTGGGGAAGAAAACGGGCCGCAGCATGAAGAACGCTGCCGGCAAGAACAGCACGAGAAATGACGCCCACACCGCGAACCACAGCTGCCGCTGGATGCGTGTCGCGTTGTCGATAAAGTCGATGGCAATGATGCGCAATCCATTCAGACCGTGGTACAGGACGGCGCCAGAAAGAGCGACTTCCAGCACCCGGAAGACCGGCACCCGATACAGCGAGACGAACGTCTCATACGCAATCGGACCAAAGCCGATAAGACACGTGTCGAGGATGTGGAGGAACAGGAACAGGACAATGGCTACACCGCTGACGCGGTGAAGGAGCCAGGCCCAGTAGCCTTCGCGACCGCGGTAGCTCAGCATGGAGTGGCTTAGGTAGAGGCTACGGTCTTACCTTGATAAGCGTCAAAGACAACATGCGCCTAGTTACAATAGGCATAGCCTATGGAACTGCATCAGCTGGCGTACTTCGAGTCGGTCAGTCGCCACCTGCACTTCACGCGGGCGGCCGAAGAGCTGAACGTTGCTCAACCGTCGGTGAGCCAGCAGATCAGGAAGCTGGAGGCGGAGCTGGGGGCACCGCTGTTCCATCGCATGAAGCGTCACGTGGCCTTGACCGAAGCCGGTCAGACGTTCCTGCCACATGCGCGCGCCGTGCTCCAGCGACTGGACGAAGCGCGTCTGGAAGTCCAGGAGCTGTCGGGGCTGCGGCGTGGCAGTCTGGCGGTCGGCGCTCCGCCGAGTGTCGGGACGCATTTGTTGCCGCGCGCGCTGGCGGCGTTTGCCCGACAGCGGCCGGGGATCACGCTCACCTTCCGCGAGGCCGGGTCGCGGACGCTCTTGACGCTGCTCGAGCAAGGTGAGCTGGACCTGGCTGTGGTCATCCAACCGATGCGCCACCCGATGCTGGAGACGCAGCCGCTGCTCGAGGAAGAGTTGCTGTTAGCGCTCCCACCCGATCATCCGCTTGCTCTGGGAGACGGTCGGGTACCACTGGCTTCCTTGCGCGCCGAGCCGTTTGTGTTGCTGCGTGAAGGCGCCTACGACCTGCGTGATCAGACGCTCGCGGCGTGTCGGCGGGCCG
>DASYKL010000426.1:0-7935 GCA_035995405.1 Chloroflexota bacterium | reverse complement strand
GCCCGGGCGAGCAGAAAGGGACGTCTATCGTCGTGCTGCTGCCTGGCGCCGATGCTCAAGCACAGCAAGCATCCGCCTGATCTGCCACTCATTTTTCGACTGCGTTCTTGCGCTGGCACGTAGCTCGAGGCGACGAGCTCCCTCATTGATCCAAACGATGCTCGTAGACGTTTTCTTGTTAACGCCACCCGACCTCGCTACTCGGAACGGAGGTCCAAGCTCAATGTCTCGCTTCCTGATCGCCACCTTGCCCGTACCTGGCCATGTCGCGCCTATGGCCGCTATAGCACGGGCCCTCGCGCAGCGGGGCGACGAAGTCGTCTGGTACGGCAGCCGCTTCTTCGCATCACGTATCGAGGCCACGGGCGCGCGGTTTGTGCCGATCTCGAGCACTCTGGACTACGGCGACTCCGAATATGACCGGCATTTCCCCGAGCGTGCCCGGCTCACCGGCCTGGACCAGGTGAAATTCGACTTCATGCACCTGTTCGCCGACGCCGCGCCTGGCTACATCAAAGATCTCGAATCGATCCTTGACGGGTTCCCAGCTGACGCACTGCTCGGCGATCCGGCCGTGGTCGCCACTCGAATCGTGGGCGAACGCCGTGGCTTGCCCTGGGCCACCCTTAACATCAGCGTCCTGGGATTACCCAGTCGCGACGTGGCGCCCTTTGGCCTGGCGCTGCCCCCAGATGCTTCAACGCTGGGCCGCCTGCGCAATCGCGCGCTGTACTGGCTGGCGCGCAACGTCGTCTTCCGCGACGTCAATCAGCACTTCGCCGCGCTCGGCCGACAACATGGTTGGAAGTCGTTCCCCTTCGAGCCCACCGTTTCGCGATACCTGTACCTGCAGCCAACGATTCAGAGCTTTGAGTATCCGCGCTCCGACCTGCCCCCCAGCGTTCACTTCATCGGGCCGATCCTGCCTGATCCGCTGCAGTCCTTCACGCTGCCGGATTGGTGGGCAGATGTCGTCGCCGCCCAGCGGCCGATCGTGCTGGTGACCCAGGGCACGATCGCGACCAATCCCGAAGAGCTGCTCCTGCCGACGTTGCGGGCACTGGCGGACGAGGATGTGCTGGTGGTCGGGACCACCGCGGGTACCTCACCGGACGCCCTGGGCAAGCTGCCAGGCAACGCGCGTGTCGCGCCATTCGTTCCCTTCGCGGAGATCATGCCGAAGGTGGCTGCGATGGTCACGAATGGAGGCTATGGCGGCGTGACAATCGCCATGGCCCATGGCGTGCCGGTGGTTACGGCTGGGACGAGCGAGGACAAGCCTGAGGTGGGGAACCGGGTCGCCGCCGCGGGTATGGGCATCCGTTTGAAAACGGCAGCTCCGAGCGGTGGCGAAATCCGCCAGTGCGTGCGACAGGTCCTGTACGACTTGCGCTATCGCGAGCGCGCAAGGGCGCTGCAGGCCGAGTGCGCCACCCACGACGCCGCTGCCGAAGGCGCGGATCTGCTCGAGACGCTTGCCCGAACACAGCAGCCGGTGCTCAGGCAATCTGGAGCACGCGTCGCGCCGGCGGAGTCGGTTCGCGCGGAGCGATGAGGCATTTACCCGGCAGCGTTTAGCTGAGCGCGCCAGACGCGCTCCGGGGTGATCGGCAGTTCGGTGACGCGGGCGCCGCAGGCATCACGAACCGCATTGGCCCACGCGGCCGCACCCGGGATAACCGGCGGTTCGCCAACGCCCTTGGCCCCAAACGGCCCATGCACTGACGGCACTTCGACCAGCAGCGCCTGCAGCGACGGCGCCTGGCTCGCCTTCGGCAATGTGTAATCCATGAAGCTGCCAGTCGTGGGCGTGCCTTGCTCATCGAACACGAGCTGCTCGAATAAACCCCAACCCACGCCTTGCACTGCTCCACCATGCATTTGCGCCTCGACCAGGGCCGGGTTGATGGCTCGGCCGACATCCTGGATCGCCACGTAATGCAGCGGCTGAACACGCCCGCTGTCAGGATCGACGTAGACCCGCGCAATATGCACGGCCATGCCTGGACTGTGATCGGAGACCACCGTTTGGCCACGGCCGAGCACCGGCACGTACTTGCCGCTGCTCGTCGCCAGCTTGAACACGTCAGCCAATGAGACTGACTTTGCCGGGACGCCGCGCACGCGGACGGAACCGTCGACCAGCTCGAGGTCCTCGACTGCTGCTTCAAGCTCGGCTGCGGCGATATGGAGCACCTGCTGTTTAACGTCTTCGGCTGCGCGCTTGACCGCCGGGCCGATGGTGTACGTCACTTTGCTGCCGCCGGTACCACCGACGTACGGCGCGTGGTCCGTATCAGCGGTGGTTACTCGAACTGAGGATGGATCGGCCAGACCCAGCACTTCGGCGGCAATCGTCGCGAACATGGTGCTGGTGCCGGTCAGGTCAACGGTTCCCGTGGTGATCTGCAGGCTGCCGTCGCCATTCAAACGACATACCGCCGAGGCCGCATCAGTCGCGCCCGGCCAGCCGCCGGCGGCGATGCCAACACCTTCGTTCGGTCCTTTCGTCGCCAGCTCGTGGGCGTAGACCTCGCGGGCCCGTTCGAGACACTCCATGAGGCCGATGCGCGGCCAGGTTTCGCCGTGTGCTTGCGGATCACCTTCACGTGACGCGTTGCGGGTTCGCAGCTCGAGCGGGTCCATGCCCAGCTTGCGGGCGACCTCGTCCAGCGTGCTTTCCAGAGCGAACGCCGCCTGCGGTGCGCCTGGCGCTCGATACGCCCCGGTTGCCGCCTTGTGGGTCAGCACTTCCGTGCCGCGCAGGCGCAGGTGTTCGACGCGGTACATCGAGCCGAGCATGATCGCCGCGATGCCGACGGGCGCGCCGGCCTTGGCGCCCGCGTCGAACAAGAGCTCACTCTCCAGTGCCACCAGCGTGCCGTCGCGCTGCGCGCCGATCTTCACCCGAATCCGGCTCTCCGGGGCCGGGTCGGCGGACGAAAACTCTTCCTGGCGGGTAAAGACTGCCCGCACGGGCCGGCCCACGGACATTGCCAGCGCAGCCACCGTCGGCTCGAGAAAGCCGAACTTCCCCCCAAACCCGCCCCCGACGGGCATCGCCTGGACGGTAACCTGGTGGTCGGGCAAGCCAAGCACGCGGGCCACCATCGCGCGTGTGTGAAAAAGCGCCTGAGTCGAGGCATACACGGTGAGATTGCCGAGCGGATCGACAGTCGCCGTGCACGACTGCGGTTCCAGGTAGGCCTGGTGGACCCAGTTGGTCTTGTAATCGCAGTCGACGACAACGTCAGCGCGGCCGAACGCAGCGTCGACGTCGCCGCGCTCGAAGCGCACCCGGCTGGCGACATTCGGTTTGCCAGAATCGTCCTGATCGTCGTCGGCACCGCCGGTGGCCGCGCCGTGCATCGCCAGCTCCTCCTGGCTCAGCGGACGCTGCTGGGCCAGCACCGCCACGCTGGACGACACAGCCTCCACTGGATCGATCACCACGGGCAGTGGCTCATACTCGACTTCAACGGCGTCGGCGCCGTCCTGCGCTGCGGCTTCCGTCTCGCCCAGCACGACGACGACCGGTTGGCCCACGTACTGGGCGAGCTGGAATGCCAGCACGATGTCGCGTGCCGCAACTGCGCCCTCGACATCGGCCAGCGGCAAGTCGGCAGCGGTCAGCACCGCGACGACGCCGTCAATTGCCAGTGCCGCATCTTTGACAACGGACACGATCCGCGCCGAGGCATAGGGGCTGCGCACGAAGCGCGCATGCAAGGCATTGGCCAATGCGAGATCGTTCGCGAAGCGCGTGCGGCCGGTCAGTCGTTCCGGCGAATCGGCTCGTCGTTGGCGCCGACCGACATGCCGAAACTCGAGAGTCGAGGTGTCCACTCCTTTACCGTAGCCGCTCGACGCGGGGTGCTGTGGACTTGTAAGCACCGTGTCGCGTAGGCCGGTAGGTGCAGCTATACTGCCGTCCCGTTGCTCGCCTTGCTGCCGGCCCTGGCACTAGGTGTCTCTGCCCTGGTCTGCAGCGCACGGCTGGCTTCCTGGCGAGAAGCAATCCTTGGCGGCGCAGTTGTGTGGGGCGTCGCCCTGTGGGCCATCACCGAGCTGTTGAGCGCGGCTCGGGCTCTCACCATCGCCGGCGTAGCAATAGCGTGGCTGCTCGCGCTGGTCGTGCTGGTCGCCGTCGCGGCGTTCATCACCAGGAGCCGCGGCTGGCGACGCCTCTCACGGCCGCACCGATCAATCGACCGGCTGACTGTTGGACTGCTGAGTCCGCTCGTAGCCATGCTGCTGGTGCTGGCTTTCGTTGCCCTGGCGAGTCCCCCCAACACCTGGGATTCGATGACGTACCACATGGCTCGGCTGATCCACTGGCAAGAGAACGCCAGTGTCGCGCCGTACCCCACGCACATCGCGCGGCAGCTCTATTTGCAGCCGGGCGCCGAGTTCGCGCTGCTGCATCTGCAGCTGCTGAGTGGCGGAGACTACCTGGCTGGGCTCGTTCAGTGGGGCAGCATGGTGGGCGTACTGCTCGGGGTGGGTCTCATCGCTGGCCGTCTCGGCGCCAGTCACGTTGGTGTCTTGCTGGCGACCGTGTTTGCCGCATCGATCCCGATTGGCATTCTCGAAGCAACCAGCACCCAGAACGACTATGTTGCCGCATTCTGGCTCGTCTGCCTGGTCGTCTTCGGCATGCGAGCCACGGAATCGACGGCGATCGACTGGTTCTCGCTTGGCGCCATGGGCGCCAGTCTGGGGCTCGCGTGGCTGACCAAGGCAACCACACTGCTCATCGCGGTGCCGTTTCTGGCCTGGCTCGGCGTCGCCTTGCTGCGTCGCGTCGGTGTCCGCGCCGCGGGCGCGCTGGCCGCGGCAGGTCTCCTGGCAATCGCACTTAATGCGCCGCTGCTGACGCGCAACGTCATGGTCTTTGGCTCTTTGACAGGTCCACCCGATGAAGGCGGGCCGTCGCTGCGCTACACCAATGACGCGTTGACGCCGGCGCTCTTCGCGTCCAACGTCGTGCGCGACGTCGGCATCAACTTCAATGCCACCCCGTTTGCGGCGATCAACGTCCGCGGTGTGGCGCTCACGAAATCACTCCACGCCTGGCTTGGCACAGACATCGCCGATCCGCGCACGACCTGGGGCGAGGAGCCGTTTATCGAACAGCGCTTCGAGCGCGCATTCGACGAGAACTTCGCCAGCAATCCCGTCCACACACTGTTGCTGGCGGCCTCGATCAGCGTGGCTCTGATGCTGGGCCGGGGAGGCCGGCGCTCGCTCGCGGCCTATGCGGCGATGCTCGTCGTCGGCGCGGTCCTGTTCGCCACCGTCTTGCGCTGGCAACCATGGCACAGCCGCCTCGAGCTGCCGTTCTTCGTGCTCGGCGCGCCGCTGGTCGGCGTGGTCGTCGCATGGCTGGCGGCGCCGGCGGCCACCGTCCTGGCCGCTCTTTTGCTGGTCAGCATGCTGCCATGGGTTATCTACAACCAGGCTCGGCCACTCGTGGGCGACCAGACCATTCTGGCGGCGAGCCGCGAGGCGCGCTACTTCACCACCCAACCGGACTTGCGCCGGCCTTATCTTGAGGCGATTGATGTGCTGGCCGCCCGAGGCTGCGACCGGGTGGGCTTCATCTCGACCAGTGATGGCTGGGAGTACCCGCTCTGGGCGCTGCCCCGGCCATCTGGGCTCGGCCCCTTCATCCTCGAGCACGTGGCTGTCGGCAACGCTTCGCGCACACAGCGCGGACTACCCGGCTTCGAGCCGTGTGCTGTGTTCTCGCTCGATCCGGGCGTCAATAGTACCGGCAGCCTCGACGTGAACGGCACGACGTATCGGCCAATCTGGACGCAAGCAGACGTCGTCGCCATCTTGACTGTTGATGGCCGCTGAACCACGACGCGCTAAGGTCTTGGGGGTAGTGCATTAATGGTCGGCTCTGGCGAGACGCCTCTACGACCCGAAACCTTCGGCATCGGGCGACTGTTCTGGATGATCCGCGACGCGGTCGTTGTCGGCAACGCGGCGACGGGCCGCATCGTGCTCTGGAACCCGGCCGCCGAGGAGATGTTTGGCTATCGGGCCGACGAAGTCCTCGACCAGCCCATCGAAATGCTGGTTCCGGCCGATTTGCGTGGCGCGCATCGCGCTGGGCTCGCCGGCTTCCACCGCACCGGGCACGGCAAGCTGATCGATCGCGGCGCCCCCGTGGAGTTGCCTGCCATCCACAAGTCGGGGGCGCAGCTGTGGATCGAGCTGTCACTCAATCCGATTCCCCGTCCTGATGGCGAAGGCCAGTTTGTACTGGCCATCATTCGCGACGTCACGACACGGCGGCGGGTCGAAGTTGAGCAGCGCCAGCTGGCGCGCGCTGAGGCACTGGCCATTGAACGCTCGGCCATCCTGGACCAGATTGCCGAAGGCGTCATCATCGCCGACCCCGACGGACGAATCACGTTTGTGAACGCCGCCGCGCAGCGCATTCACGGCTCCGGTCAACTCAGTGTGGCGGTCGAGGACTACGCCACCGCGTATGGCTTGCGGACGCTCGATGGCCAGCCGTACCCCACCGACAATTTGCCGCTCGCACGAGCGGTGCGCGATGGGGAGACCGTGCTCGATGCGCGCTGGCGGATCGAACGGCCGGACGGCACGGAGGTCGTCGCCGAAGGCAGCGCTACGCCAGTGGTTGCGCCCGACGGCTCGCCGCTCGGCTCGGTGCTGGTGATGCGCGACGTCACCGCGCAGGTTGCACTCGAGCGCGAGAAAGATGACTTCCTGGCCGCGGCGTCGCACGATCTGAAGAGTCCGCTGGCGGCGATTCAGGGCACTGCCCAGCTGCTGCAACGTCTGGCGGCCCAACCTGACGGCGTGGCTGCCGAGCGACTGCAGAGCGGTCTGGAAAGCATCGAGCGGGCGACCAAACGGATGAACGGGATGCTGGGGCAGCTGCTGGACCTGACGCGACTGAGTCTGGACCGGCCGCTCGAGCTCCAGCTGCGGCCGACTGACCTGGTCGCCGCCGCGGGTCGGGTAGTACAGGAGCAGCAATCGACGACGGAGCGCCATCGGCTCCGCCTGGAGAGCGCGGAACCGTCGCTGATCGGGAACTGGGATGCGCCGCGGCTGGAGCGGATCATCATCAACTTGCTGGAAAACGCCGTGAAGTACAGTCCCGCGGGCGGCGACGTGATCGTCCGCGTCGACAGTCACAGAGACGTCGGCGGCGGCGTAGCCGTGATCGAAGTGACCGATTATGGCCTCGGCATCCCGGCTGACGATCTGCCGCACGTCTTCGAGCGGTTCCGTCGTGGCACCAATGCCGAGCGCAGCAACGTCCCCGGCAGCGGCATCGGCCTATCCGCGGTCCGCCAGATCGTCGAGCAAATGCAGGGCTCCATCGAAGCCACTAGTGAAGAGGGCTCAGGCAGCACGTTCACGGTCCGCCTGCCGCTGGATGCCAGCCCAGTGCGATAACCGAAGGCAGCCTCGTCAGTTAAGTCTGGGCGCAGGCGTTCAAGAAGGAGCTAAGCTCCGCGACCAGGATTCGAACCTGGAACCTACCGATTAACAGTCGGGCGCTCTACCGTTGAGCTATCGCGGAATGGACCTCGGGCGAGGTAGGCCTAGACTGTACGGAGTCTGGGCGTCCGTTCCAAGTGTACGAAAGCGCATCTTCGGGCGACAACGCGTCGCTGGTGCTTCAGGTGGTTGGACTGCTGGCTGCTGGGCGAGCGGGTCTGGTCACCGACGTGGATGGGACCATCAGCCCCATCGTTGCTCGTCCTGAGGACGCGGCGGTACTGCCCGCGGCGCGGGATGCGCTGGCTGGACTGAGCCACCTGCTGAGTATGGTGGCGGTCGTGTCGGGTCGGCGGGCGAGCGACGCACGAGCGATGGTCGGGGTGGACGGGCTGGTCTACGTCGGCAACCACGGCCTCGAGCGGTGGACCGCCGATACTGGCG